>JAAZML010000165.1 GCA_012798835.1 Clostridium sp. | reverse complement strand
TTTCAGTCCTCTGCTCTACCGACTGAGCTATCTGGGCTAAAATGGTGGGCCTTCAGGGACTCGAACCCCGGACCTACCGGTTATGAGCCGGTTGCTCTAACCAACTGAGCTAAAGGCCCCAGTAATATCTAATGGTTTATCCTTCTAAGGATAAAGGGTCGTTGTATAACCCCATACTGAGTAATGTTCATAGCAATAAGTGATTGACCTGCTATATTTGGTAGTAACCAAGCGCCCTAAATCCAGATAATGCGAGTAAAAGCAATCACAATCGCCATAGAACGATTTTTAACAACATTGATTAGTATAATGCAAATGAATATATAAGTCAATAGTTTTAAGAAAAAAACTTACTATATATTTTACAGCTAATATTCCACAAGGGTCTATGGTATTACGGAAGATGTACATTAATTCAAACGAGAATACATATTATACAATTGATGTAAGGATAGGGAGTTTTAGATTAAGGAGCGCCGGCCTGAAAAGTTATTTCTGACTTTCCCTAGAAAAAAAAGTGAGTTTGTTATAACCTATAAGAAAGATTTAAAAAATATTTTTGATGGGGTGAATGAATGGATTATATTAGTATACTTAAGGATATCAGTATATATCCTGGAATTTCCGGTCATGAACAAAACTTAGCAAAGCATATCGCAAAAATATTCAAAAAACATTGTGAAAATGTAGAAATTGATGAATTCTCAAGTGTTATAGGATTTAAAAAGGGGAAACCTGGCACGGGAAAAAAGGTAATGGTTTCAGCACATATAGATGAAATCGGTTTAATGGTTAAAAGTATTGATGATGAAGGGTTTATTAGGGTATCCAATGTAGGGGGTGTTGACAGCAAGGTGCTTTTAGCACAGGAGGTGGTGGTACATGGCAAAAAAGATGTTTTTGGTGTGATTGGTGCTACACCACCCCACCTTTTAAAACCAGCAGATGCCAAAAAGGCAGTTAAGATGGAGGATTTGATCCTGGATACAGGTCTTTCTGCTCCAGAGCTTAAAAGGCATGTATCCGTGGGGGATGTTATAACCTTTAAGGCAGAGCCCTTTGCCCTTGGGGGTAATAAATTAAGCTCAAAATCTCTGGACAACCGAGCAGGTGTGGTAACGCTAATTGGCATAATGGATAAACTTGGGCCAATGAGACATAATTATGACACCTATTTTGTTGCAAGCTCGCAGGAGGAAGTAGGACTTCGTGGGGCAAATATTTGTGCCTATAATATAAAACCAGATTTGGCAATAGTAATCGATGTATGCCACGGAAAAATACCCGGGGTTTCAAAAGAAGAGGCGTCCATTTTGGGCAAAGGGCCTGTTATATCGGTGGGGCCAAACCTGCATAAGGAATTTTCAAGAGGGTTGATAAACATGGCAAAAAGCGATGATATTATCCATCAGATTGATGTTGAACCTGGAAATACTGGGACTGAAGCTTGGGCCATACAAGTTTCCAGATCCGGTATACCCACGCTGTTGGTTTCAATTCCGCTAAAATATATGCACACGGTCATCGAAACACTAGACATGGCTGACATAAAAAATGCGGTAAAACTTATTGCAGAGTTTATTACATTGCTTGGAAGAGAAACGGAGGATTTTGTATGCTGTTGAGAGATTTAACAGAGTTAGATGGTGTATCGGGTGATGAAGGTGAGGTTAGGGAATTTATAAAAAAGTGGGCTTATAACCATGTGGACAAGGTTAGCGTAGACTCTATGGGCAACTTAATTTGCTATAAAAAGGGCAAAATCCCTGGGTATAAGGTTATGCTTTCGGCCCATATGGATGAGGTGGGATTTATCGTAACAGGTTATAAAGATGGAATGATTAAATTTTCATGTATTGGGGGTATTGATGAAAGGATACTTCCGGGAAACAGAGTTTTGGTGGGAGATAAAAAAATCCCGGGCGTAATAGGCTCAAAGCCAATACATTTGCAGGACGCAGCTGAAAGAAAGAGAAATATACAGCTAAAAAATATGTATATTGATATTGGTACAGATAAGGACGAGGAAACAGAGAAATTAGCACCTTTGGGTGAATATATAGCGTTTTATAGTAAATATACTGAGTTTGGAGAAAACCATATCAAGGCGAAGGCTTTGGATGATCGAGTTGGATGTGCAATATTGCTTGAAACACTTTTGGGGGAGTACGATTTTGATTTATATGCCTGTTTTACGGTTCAGGAAGAAGTTGGTTTAAGGGGGGCTACGGTGGCGGCATATACGGTAAACCCCGATCTGGCTATAGTTTTTGAGGGTACTACCTGTGCTAATATTCCGGGTGTGGAAAAACACGAGTATTCAACAATTATGGGGCAGGGACCGGCACTTACTTTGATGGATAGGGCTTCATACCCCAATAAAGGGCTTGTTAGATTCATATGTAATATTGCCGAAAAAAATAAAATACCAATGCAATATAAACAAACCACAACGGGAGGGAACGATGCTGGCAGGATCCAATTAGCACGTGGGGGGGTTGCCGTAGCATCGGTATCTGTTCCCTGTAGGTATATACATTCGCCCGTATCGGTCATAAATAAAAAGGACTTTGAAAGCTGCACCAGTCTTGCTAAGGCCATATTAAACGAATTTAATACAAATAAGGATCTGATCACAGCTTTTAGGGCTTAAATACTTTATGCATATGCAAACAAATAGCAAAATCTAGTCTTTCGCATAATTGTGATACAAAGGGAGGATAAAGAATGTTTAAGTTAGTTGAAAAATTTTCCGGCGCATTTGGTGTTTCGGGAAACGAGGAAGAAATAAGGGAAGAAATAAGGCAGGAAATAAAAGATAGTGTGGATGAAATAAAGGTAGATGTGCTGGGGAATCTTATTGCTGTAAAAAGGGGTAAGGGTAAAAAAATTATGGTGGCTGCCCATATGGATGAGGTTGGCATAATGGCAACGTACATTTCAGATGACGGATTTTTGCGTTTTTCAGGTATTGGGGATTTATCTTTATTTGAAATCCTCGGCCAAAGGGTCCGATTTAAAAATGGTATAGAGGGGATTATTTATCATGAGGGGAAATTGGAAAATTTGAAAGAACTTGAGCTTTCAAAAATGTATATTGATATAGGAGCAACAGATGCAGAAAAGGCTTGTAAGCTAGTGAAGATAGGGGATGCTGCATGCTTTGTGGGAGAAGCAAAAAAACAAGGTAATATGGTATTTTCTAAAGCTTTAGAAAATAGGATTGGCTGTGCGGTTGTTACGGAAGTTATAAAAAGCTATTCCCATGGTGAAAACGAAATCCATTTTGTGTTTACAGTTCAGGGTAAACTTGGGTTCAGGGGTGCTGGCCCAGCGGCATATAGTACAAGGCCTGATATAGCTATAACGGTTGGTACGGCCATGACCAAAGATACGCCAAAGTGCAATGTTTCGGGTATAAAGTGTGGCGGCGGACCCGCAGTAAAGGTAAAAGACGGATCAATTATATCTCACCCGGATGTTAGAAGGCTTTTAGAGGATTCAGCCAAGGAGATGGGGGTTTTGTATCAACTGGAAGTGCAAGAATCAAAAAAATGCGATTCAGGGGCGATACACATAACAGCGGGAGGGATACCATCAGGTGCAATATCCGTACCATGCAGATATCTCAATAACCCTGCTGGGGTAGCAAATCTTTTGGATATGGAGGGAGCTGTAAAGATATTATCTAGGGCTCTGCTTGTGTAAAGCCGTTTTGCAAATTATCCGGCTGATAAAGCAGCTATTATTCTTAATCATAAATTGTTGTAACACTTTTCGGGTAATAAGAATAGTATATTATTGTTAGCAAATCAAAAAAGAAAGGTGGATTTACATGGAAGAGGATAGAGGCTTTATCGGAGGATTCGGCAACGATTGCATATGGATAATTCTCTTTATTATAATTATCTTATGCCTATGTCCAGGGATCTTTGGCGGCGGCTTTGGGTACGGCTGTAAAAACTAATTTTGGATGTTTGTGCTAGTGTTTTGACGCTTCTACATCCTTGAAAATGGATGCGCATTGAAAAACATGATTTAAAGTTTCTAAAATACATAAGGTTACGGTACATAAAGATGGAAAGGAAAACCTAAGTTCCTTTCCATGGGTAAGACCACATTAAAGGGGTTATAATGCCCCTTTAATTTTATGGAAATTTTCCAAACACATGACTTATATATGCTATATTTTAGAATACATATATCTGGACGTTGTTTATATATCTTGTAATAATTGCTAGGGATTGACGATGATGCGTTTTTTCATGTTTTCGTAGATGCTTTTGTACATCTTAAAAGTTTTGGAGGGATCTACATCAAAACAGTTCATATCGGGATGATACTTTTGTATTATACCATTCCAACCGATCTTTAAAATTTCCTCCTGGATCTCGTTAAACTTTGTCAGCAGCTGTTTGTTTCGTTGAGTTGATTCCATAAAAACTCCCCCTTAAAAAATGCTTTATGTTAAGATTATCTAATATATTTAACTGTGTAGTTTAGTTTGTTTTAACGAGCTGGTAATTTAATTATAGCACTGGTTTTGATTAATATCAAGATACGCCTTTTATAGGGATAGGGGGTATCTGTGGGGAGTAGCCGAGTATTTTGAAGATAAAAATAAAGCTTAGAAAACCCGATTCCTAAGCTTTATAGTTAAATTATCTTTTTCTTTTTTTAGATTTGGATTTTATATTTTCAAGATTTTTATTAACGGAACGCATTAATAAGAAGTATGCTATAGCTAGTAAGCCAACTGCACCTATTAAATAAATCGCTGTCAATTTATTCATATTACAACCATCACCCCCATTAACAATAAAAATTTTATCACACATTTTAGTAATAATCAATAGGTTATAATGCAAATAAGCCACTTTGCTTTATTGCGATTTTCAAGGATGTGGACTAACCCCTATTATATTTTGCTTATAAGTATTCCCCAATGGACGGGGCAATGTTAAGATAAGGTCGAATGAAATACAAAATAAGTATATACGATAAACCAAAAAGTTTTTTCTAAACAAAACCTTATTGTTTGCCGCTGAAATGTGTTAAAATTAAAGAAAGAGGAAAATTTTTAGGAGAGTTGATATATGAAGAAAATGTTATATTTATTTGTACTAATTATGATTGTTTTAAATTATTCTTTCCCGACTTTTGCACAAGAACCCGCTCATCCAAAGTTGAATGGGATTGTCTGCAATAAAGCAGGAGCTTATGTAGCGGTGGGCAGCAATGGGATTATTATTGTATCTTGGGATGGGGAGAGTTGGTCAAAATGCGAATCCAATACCACCCAAACATTAAATGATATCGTATGGGCTAGGAACCAATTCGTAGCAGTGGGAAATGAGGGCACAATTCTGGCATCCGAAGATGGGGTAAGCTGGCTAAAGGCAGACTCAAACACGGATTCGGATATTTGTTCCATAACTTGCAATGGTGGACAATTTGTTGCCGTTGGTAGTTCGGGGAATGTTTTGATATCCACCAATGGATATGAGTGGACAAAGACAAGGATGGCAACTATGGAATCTTTAAAAAGTGTGAGATGGCTAGAGGATGAATTCGTAGCAGTAGGGGAAAATATGCTTATATTAGCCTCTCTTGATGGGGTTAGCTGGGAAGTTGTAATGTCTGATCCCAATTCCGAGCTTGAGTTTTTAGATATTGCTAGGGGAAAGGATAGATATGTAATTGTTGGGAATTCCCTATCCGTATTTACTTCCGACGATAGGAAAGTTTGGGCTCAAAGTGAGATTAACAGGGATACGGAGGGCAAAGGGGTACAATGTTTATTTGGGGCAATTTGGGACGGAAACAACTTTTTAGCAGTGGGACAAGATGGGGGCATTTTCCAATCTGGTGATGGACTTATTTGGGAAGGGTGCGAACGCATAACAAAATCCGAGCTGAGGGGTATACTCAAAACCCAGGAGGGATATTACATTGTAGGGAATGAGGGGGCAATTATAAAATCGCATAACGGTATAGATTGGAAGGATCTGAGGGAAATAACCCTAGATTTGGGCGAACCCAACATTATTATCGGACAAGAGAGACAGTTGAAAATTACTCTTAATTACCCATATGGAGCACAGCTTGATATAACTGACAAAGCCAGTTATGATCTAGAGGGTAATATAGTTTCCATAAATGAAAAAGGGTTATTAAAAGCGTCCGGTGAGGGAGAAGCCAAGATCAGGGTTGAATATGATAGAAAATTGTCCAAGTTTCCGCTAACGGTAAGCAATACGCAGTTATCTGATATACAAAGGGATGAAGGGAATTTAAGTAATCAAGGTGAAAATCAAAACCCTAAGACAGGGGATACAGCCATTAAAATAATTATATCTATTTTTGTTTTATTAGCCCTTATATGTGCAATTGCATTTTATCGTAAAAAAGTGTATAAAAACACTAAATAGATTCAATGATGTAATATTGCGAATTGGACATGCATAGACCGAGATGGTAAAATTATTTTTGTAGAGTCTAAATAAAAGGCAATCTATATTTAATTCGAACAAGGGGGATTTTTAATTATGGTAAATAAAAGGATAGCTTTATTGTTGACATCGGTTATTTTGGTTGCATTGTGTTTTGGGCTGGGCTCCACCTACGCAGTATCATCGCCGAGCATAGAACTTGTATTTGATTCTGTGAAGGGGGAGATAGGGGATATATTAACGGCCACTATTAGAATAAATAACATCGAAAATTTTATGGGTTATCAGGTGAATATATCCTATGATAAAAATGTATTTGTTCCTGTAAACCCCGAAACGGGGGAAGAATACGGTTCCGGTTCCCCCTTGATAGGAAGTACAGTTCTTAAAGAAGGTGCTTATTCACCTATTTTCTTTAAAAAACACGACTTAGCTTCGGGGATGCTTAATTTTTCTGGGACATACATATTGGCAGAGGAATATAGAAACTCCGGTAAACCCGAAGAAACAGGGGTAATAGGAAAAGTAGGCTTTAAGATAATTAAAAAACACAGTACATACATAAAATTCCAAGACGCAATATATATGCCTAATGCAATTTCCGGAACATATATTTATAACTGGGATGCCAGCAGGATATACGACTACGATGTAATTCAACCAGAAAAAATAGAATTCGATATACAAGACCCCCCCATAACGTCAGCTCCGCTGCCAACCCCAACTCAAATGGTTACACCAAACCCAACACATGATGGAGGCGTCACGCCGGAACCAACCCCAACCTTTACCGGCGGAGCACCAATATCCCCAAATATACCTGGTTATAGTGTGGAGGTTATGCCTTCCCTAAGTCCAGATACAAAGAAAGCAAGTGCCTCTGTTTCGGTAGAGGATTTGAAGGATGCTATAGAGCAAGTAAGGGGTAAGCAACAAAAACTTATTGAGTTTAGGATCCCAGAAGTCGGTGATGTCGATAATTACTCTTTAGAGTTGCCTGAGAAATTTTTATCAGAAACAAAGGAAAATTATAAAATTTTAATATCCACGGTACTAGGAAGTATAGAAATTCCTGCAAACATGATGAATTATCCTGAAGTGTTAAATCAGGATATAGGTGATTTAGCTGTCGAATTTGTAATAGGAAAATCGGATATAGAGGGAATTAATCAAGGATTAAAGGAGATTATTGACAATCGGCCTGTAATAGATATAGATATTTTAGTTGATGGGGAAAAGATCCAGTGGAACAATCCAGAGGCTCGGATTAAAATATGCATACCTTACGTACCCAATGAATGGGAACTAGAAGAATATGAGCATATTGTGGCTATGTATATTAGTCCTGAAGGCGGTGGTGTAATTCAGCCAAGTGGAAGGTACGATTTTGATTCTGACGGTGTGACGTTCGTAACTTCCCATTTGAGTAAGTACGCAGTTGGTTATATACATAAGACTTTCAGTGATATAGGTCCATATTCATGGGCACAAAAACAGATTGAAGTCCTAGCGTCAAAAGGAATAATAAATGGAACGACACAAACTACATACACACCCGAAGCGGATATTACTAGAGCGGATTTTATGATATTGCTGGTAAAGGCACTTGACTTATCGGCTATTGTGGATTCTAATTTCGATGATATATCCCAAGATGATTATTATTATGAATACGTTGGAATTGCAAAAGGGCTTAACATTACATCGGGAGTTGGCGATAATAAATTCAACCCAAGGGAGAGGATCACAAGACAGGATATGATGGTTCTTACAACCAATGCGCTGGAAATAGCGGGAAAAGTATCCCAGAGGGGAAACTATAGCGATATCGAAAGATTTATTGATAAATCCCTAGTAGCATCCTACGCAGTTGAAGGTGTAGCAACCTTGGTCAAAGAAGGTATAGTTGTTGGGGAAGGAGAGATCATAAACCCAAAGGGTAATGCATCCAGGGCAGAGATGGCTGCGATTGTATATAAAATCTACAACAAATAATCCAAAAACCCGAGGACATAGATCCTCGGGTTTTTGGAAAAAAAATCACTATTTAGGAGTTTGCAAAACAATTAATTGGCTGCGGGAGAAGGATTCGAACCCTCACAAAATGATCCAGAGTCATTCGTGCTGCCATTACACAATCCCGCAATATTGCTTTGCAAAAATATTATAACATATCTTTTTTGTTAGTGCAATAATAATTAAACTAAAACATTGGTAAATTTAATTATAGGATTATGGCACCGGGATATTGTTTTGAACCAAAGCACTTTTTGATGAATACTTTATCAGAGGGCAATTTTTGCCGATATTAATTATGATACAATTAATCCAGAACATGAATTTAAAATTCAATACGGATAGGAGCGATGAATATTGAAAAAAACCTTCGTTCTCGACACAAATGTATTGTTACAGACGCCATTTGCATTGTATTCGTTCGGTGACAACAATATTGTTATACCCGAGGTTGTGCTGGAAGAGTTGGACAAATTCAAAAAGGATAACACAGAGCTGGGTGCAAATGCCAGGCACACAGCAAGAATCTTGGATGAAATTAGAGAGGAAGGAAAATTAAATGAGGGTGTAAGACTTGAAAACGGGGGAAATTTAAGAGTAGAGTTAAATTGTAATACACAAAAGCTTCCCGCAGGTTGGGATGAGACAAATAATGACAACAGAATACTAAAGGTATGCAAAGGATTACAGGAAAAAGGCGAAAATGTATTTTTAGTGACGAAGGATATTTTCGAAAGAATAAAGGCTGATATTTTGGGTATTGTGGCACAAGATTTTTTTGCAGAGCAAGTACCGGTATTTGACGAACAATACAAGGGTAGACTAGATGTATATACTAGTGAAGATAAATTAAATGAATTTTATACAAGGGGGACCTTAAATCCTCAAGATGTCTTTCATTTTGATTTGGATTATGATAAAAGATCTTCCCCCCAACTGGTTATCAATCAATTCCTTCTAATTCATTCTCTTTCAAATGAAAAACAAACTGCTTTAGGACGTTTCGATGGAAAAGAGATCGTACCACTTACGTTTTTAAATGAGCGTCCCTTTGGTGTAACACCAAGAAATGCGGGGCAAAGATTTATGCAGGAGGCTTTAATGATTGATGCTGATAGGGCACCTCTCGTTATTGTTAAGGGTCCTGCGGGTACAGCTAAGACTTTTTATTCTCTTGCTGTGGGTTTGCATAAAATTATGGCTGAGCAAAGTAAAAATTATAGAAAATTGCTTGTTTGCAGGCCCAATGTCAAATTAGATGAGGATATCGGATTTTTACCAGGAACGGAACAGGAAAAAATTGCTCCGTTTTTAAGACCCATTATAGATAATTTAGAGGTTTTGATCGATAATGACGAGAGTGAGAGATATACCAGCGAAAAAGAACTAAAAGATAAAATAGATGAGCTGTTTGAAAGAAAAATAGTGAATACAGAGGCCATTGCATTTATAAGGGGCAGATCTATAGCAAAGCAATGGGTAATTATTGATGAAGCCCAAAACCTTACCCCAAAACAGGTCAAGGGTATTATTACAAGGGCGGGATCAGGTACCAAAATAGTCCTTTTAGGCGATCCCGAACAAATAGATCATCCGTTTCTTGATATAAGAACAAATGGATTGTGTTATGCGTCTGAAAGGATGAAGGGAAGCAGGCTATGTTACCAAGTTACCATGTATGATGAAGAATGTGAAAGATCCGAGCTCGCCTATGAAAGTGCAAGGAGAATGTAAAAATCAGCATAAAAAATAATTTAAACAAGAAGGAATTTCGAGTGTAGTGACGAATCTGTTTTAATATAAAAACAGAAGAAGCTACACTTTTTATTTTGAAATTTTAACTATTTTAAGTTTTAATATGGCACTATAAAAAAGATTATATTGCGTATAATAGATATATAACCATTAGTAAACACATTGCTAAAAACATTAGCAACTGGTATAAAAAGCAAGCAGGCAGATGTATTATTGCCCATCTATAATGAAATCTTTGGAGGGAAATATTATGCGAGTTTTAATGCTTTCATGGGAATATCCGCCCAGAATTGTTGGGGGGATATCTAGAGTGGTATATGGTCTTGCACGGAAGTTGGCTGCCAAGGGATGTGATGTCCACGTTATAACATGCTGGGAAATGGGTTCCAAAGATTTTGAGAGGAATGACAATGTAAGTGTGCATAGGATCCGTTCTTATGATATTACCCCAAATAACTTTGTTGATTGGGTTTTGCATCTAAATTTCACCATTGTAGAATATGCCATACGCTTAATAAACGAAACGGGGAAATTCGATATCATCCATGCCCACGACTGGTTGGTGGCTTTTTCCGCTAGGGTACTGAAACACGCATATTTTACGCCTTTTGTAGCCACAATTCACGCAACAGAATGCGGGAGAAATTGGGGAATACATAATGATACCCAAAGATATATCAATAATGTTGAATGGTGGCTGGCCTTTGAATCTTGGAGGCTAATTGTAAACAGTGAATATATGGGGGAAGAAGTAAAGAATGTATTTAAAATTCCCAAGGATAAAATAAATATAATACCAAATGGCGTCGAATTGGATAAATTTGATGGTTATGCCATGGATATAGATTTTAGAAGGAAGTTTGCGCTGGACAACGAAAAGATAGTATTATTTGTAGGGAGACTGGTAAATGAAAAGGGTGTCCATGTATTAATAGATGCAATGCCCAAAATATCGTATCATTATAACGATGTAAAGTTTGTAATTGTTGGAAAAGGTCCACAGCAGGAGGAGTTAAAACAAAAGGCGAGAGGGTTGGGCATGGCAAACAAGGCACTTTTTACTGGATATATAAGTGATCAGGATCTGTTAAGGCTGTATAAATGCGTGGATATAGCAGTTTTTCCGAGCCTATATGAACCCTTTGGAATAGTAGCAATTGAGGGTATGCTTGCTAACGTTCCGGTTGTTGTATCCGATACGGGGGGGTTAGGGGGGATTGTAGAGCATGGTGTTGATGGAATGAAATGTTATACAGGGAATTCAAATTCGCTTGCAGATAGCATACTTGAAATACTTTTCAATCCACAAAAAGCCGAGAGAATGAAGAAAAAGGCCACGGAAAAGGTTTATAGCGTTTATAATTGGGATAATATAGCTGAGCAAACCTTGGAAGTATACAGAACCGTAATTGATGAAAGTACATCATCACAATGGAATATGCCGTTTGCGAAGGAGGAACCCCAAAGATATAATTGATGATGGGGGGTACTAGAGAGTAAAATTCTCCGCATTGCCCTCTAATACAAATTAATGTTTATTTTGCTTGTATTATTGGCGATTATGCTATAATATATAGATTGGTATGTATAAGTATAGAAGTATAAATTCGACTTTGCCCCGATTAGAGGGCAAAAAACAATTAAAACGACTTTTAACAAGTTATGCGGGATATAATTTATTTGTTTATGGTAAATACTAATAGCAAATGGCTATAACAAGGATTTAATCCGAAGAGAATACAATGTGCTATGTTTTATTATATAATTCTAGTGGGGGATCTTCAGCATAAAAATAAGGATTCCTAGCAAGCAGTAAAGAAATGTTCCGGATGTCATTTGGTATCGGATACTACATAATATGCAGGGACATCTTTGCTGGCTTTATATCTTTTCAAGGATTTGCTATCCCCAAATGCATAGTATCCCAGTTGGAATAAGTTGGGTATTTTCGGGATCATACGGCATCCTTGAATGTTGTTTGTGTGCAAAAATAAAGATTCGATTTAAATACAGGCTGTCAGTTTTTTCCGAAGGGAAATTGCCTTGCCATTAATCAATTTTAGGTATAGACTTTCTATACTTATAACTTGTGTTTATTTGCCTTAGATGGCAATAAACATTATTGGCATGAACCTTGGAGATTAGGCGGTTGTAATTTTAATATAATTTATTTAAATAGAAAGCGGAGGTTAAATTGTGGCAAAAAAGAAGAAAAAACTAAAGATAATCCCACTGGGTGGGTTGGGGGAGATTGGTAAAAATATCACTGCCTTTGAATATGGAAGTGATATAATTATTGTAGATTGTGGAATTGCTTTCCCCGAAGATGATATGCTGGGGATAGATCTGGTAATACCGGACATATCCTATCTGATAAGAAATCGTGATAAGGTCAAGGGGATAGTCCTCACTCACGGACACGAAGATCATATAGGGGCTCTGCCATATGTTTTAAAAGAGCTGAATGTCCCAGTATATGGCACAAAGCTAACGCTTGGTTTATTAGAGCAAAAGCTAGAGGAACACGGGATTTTAAAAAATACTGATCTAAAAACCATACGCCATTCCGATGTGATAAGGCTGGGGTGCTTTAAAATTGAGTTTATACGTTCAACCCATAGTATTGCAGACTCGGTAGCACTGGCAATTTTTACACCGGTGGGTGTTGTTATTCATACAGGGGATTTTAAAATCGATTACACACCCATAGAAGGGGAACCCTTGGATCTTGCAAGGTTAGCAGAACTGGGCAAACGTGGGGTTTTACTTCTTATGTGTGATAGTACAAATGTCGAAAGACAGGGCTACACCATGTCGGAAAAGGTTGTGGGGGATGCCTTTGATGATATTTTTGTAAATGCCAAGAGCCGGATACTTGTGGCGACATTTGCATCAAATGTGCACCGAATTCAGCAGGTGGTAAATGCCTCGGCAAAGTTCGGAAGGAAAATTGCTATCTGTGGAAGGAGCATGGTAAACGTTGTCAATGTTGCTATGAAACTTGGATATCTGAATGTTCCGGAAGGTATGATTATTGATATCGATCTTATTAATAAATACCCCCCCGAGAAACTTGCAATAATCACAACGGGAAGTCAAGGTGAGCCTATGTCAGCTTTGACCAGAATGGCAGCCGGGGAACATAGAAAAGTTGAAATTGTACCCGGTGATTTGGTAATAATTTCGGCTAATCCCATTCCCGGGAATGAAAAATTGGTCTCGAAGGTAATAAATGAACTTTTTAAAAAGGGAGCAGAGGTAATATACGAGACATTAGCGGATGTTCATGTCTCGGGCCACGCATGTCAAGAGGAATTAAAGCTTATACACAATCTTATAAAACCCAAATTTTTCTTGCCTGTGCATGGAGAATTCAGGCACTTAAAACAGCACGCAAACCTTGCCCATGGACTTGGTATGCCCATGGAAAACATTTTTATTATGGATATAGGGAAGGTCTTGGAACTTACAGGAGATACAGCAAAGATCAACGGGAGTGTCGCCGCAGGAAGAGTCCTAGTTGATGGGCTTGGTGTAGGGGATGTAGGTAACATAGTGCTAAGGGATAGAAAACATTTATCCCAGGATGGGCTTATTGTTGTTGTTATAACCATAGAAGGTGACACGGGTAATGTGGTCGCAGGCCCTGATGTTATTTCGCGGGGATTTGTTTATGTCAGGGAATCAGAGGATCTTATGGAAGATATTAGGGAAGTGTGCAGAGTTGCACTACAAAAATGTGAAGATAAGAAAAGAAATGATTGGTCGGTAAAGAAAAACATTATAAGGGATGTTCTAAGGGAATATTTGTTTGAAAAAACTAAAAGAAGACCTATGATACTCCCGATTATTATGGAAGTTTAAGATTAGGGGGGTACGATCCCCCCAATTTTATTGTCTGCTATAATGATATTATTTGTGAAATCCTGACCGGAAACTCTAAACTTTGGGCTCTTATATCCCAACACATATATATCTGTTGCCAGCGCTTCTAGTTCCAGCATATCTTTTAATACAGGGCTATGTAACTTTATATAGTCGGCACTTTTTATTATTGTAGGTATTGAGGATTTTTGGTTCATTAGGGAAATAAGTTGTTTTCCTCTGTCGTTAAACCCCAAAATTCTTGCATACTGCGGACCATTATTGGCACCAAACGTATCCAACTGTTCGGAGGTCATTCCAATTAATATACCCATCAATATTCGCTGAACCCTAGTTTTAGTATATCTTTTTGTGCATATTGCTTGGATAAGCTGTTCGTATGTCTCACATTTGCCAGCAGCATTTTTTATCCTGTTCTCAAGCCCCTCTGAAATATGCACATGATTTTTAATTTCTTCTGCCCGTAATCTTCTTATCAAGGCGGTAACGATCCGAAAGAAATCTTTTTGAAAGACGGGTCCCCTTCCGGCAGCAATTTCATGATGCAGTATATCAAAACTTGTTTTTGGGAGAACTCTTTTTAAAGTATCCTCCCAAACAGAGATAGGATTATTACGAATAAAGCTTCTTATCGAGGTAGCACTGGATATTTTATCTGTTATGCATTCATCGTTATAATCGTTTCCAATGCGTTTTATAGTGAAGGGGATTATTTTGCTGTTTAACCGTTTTAATGCCTTTAGATATTCTATTCCCAGGATGTTATTTGATGCGGAAATAAGATTTTTGACATCTGTATTTTTGGGGTCATCTGTGGTTTTGATATATTTTTTTAGGGCAAATTCTCGGGCTGATGGAAAGGACAGCCCTTTGTCCAGCTCGCTTTTCAACAAAACCCTATAGAGTTCCGGCTCTTCAACGAGAATTTGAGCTAAGTATTCAAAATCACTAATATCCCCATGTTCGCTGCCAAAGCATAAACAATTTATTACTCCAATACTGTCCAATATTTTAACTGCTCCAAAGGCAAAACGTTCGGCGCTAGATAGGGCGTAGGGGAAGGGTAGCTCAATTACCAGATCTACCCCAAAAGCCAAAGCCATTTTCGTTCGTGCCCATTTGTTTATAATTGCGGGTTCACCCCGCTGGACGAAATTGCCGCTCATAACACATACAGTGTAATCGGCATGACATATTTTTTTTGATTGCTCAATATGATGCAAATGCCCATTGTGGAAGGGGTTGTATTCCACAATTAACCCCAATATCCTCATTTTAAAACACCCCCGAGATTTATAGGAAGAATCATATTCTAAAAATACGAGTGCCACAAACAAAAACAACCCATCTACTACCTACTATAGTATATCAACGGCGATATGCCTGTCTACTCATCGGTGGGATCTTCTTCTTCTGAGGATTCCTCAAATGCTTGTATGTTTGACATTGCAACCCTGCCCTTTATATCGCAGAGGGGCTGGTTTTTTTCATTTACGACCTTCCGGAATTCAAGGATTGAGTAATCCAGCTGTTGCAATTGTTCTTGTTTTTTTTCTGATATAAAGTTTTTATATATTTCCCAGGTGGACTCTAAACTTTTAACATCAGTATCGGCCTGAACCCAATTAGCAGTCATTGCATTTAGCATTGCATTTCGAGTATAATATTTTATCCTTTTAATTTCGGGGGAAGACTGGGTTCTGTAGAGTGCGTAGAGATCAGGAACGAAAGAATACAAATAACTAGCAGCAAGTAATGTGTTTGTCTCATTTTTGCTTATTATTGTATTTGTAAGAGAGTTCAATGCCACCCCAAAACCATCAATCAAGTTATGGTTTGCGTTTTTATCCATTGCCAAAGGTATATAGCCATTCCATTGGTAATGAAGTTTATTTATTGTTTTATCTATCTCAAGCCATGGATCCTTTGTTTCTTCTATGTCTTTTTCAAAAGAATCCTGCTCCTGTACCCCACTTTGTTGATTTTCTTTTTGATTATCCTGCTCCTTATCTTCTTCGTTTTCTTTGTCTTCTTGTTCATCGTTTGCTTTTTCCTTCTGCTCTTCTTCCGGATTCTGCTCCCCGGAACCATTTTGTTGACGTTCGTTAATATCTTTTGCGTCCCCGGGATTCTCCTCCATTGTATCTTTACGTCCTGTTTCAGTTGAGGAGGGACCTTTTAGCTTTTTAATTATATTTTCGATACTAGCTTCAATATCTTCTAATTGTTTTGGGATTTTATCTTCTTCATCATGACCTTTTAATTGCTGGGGTTGCTTCTTTTGCTGCTTACTAACGCCATTGCAAGCACAAAGGGTCAATACCGTTAAAGCGAGAGCCAGACAAAGTCTTCTATAAGAGCTTTGGTTCATATCTATAGCCTCCTAATGGTTGGATAGTATATGCTGTTGGATATCATTTATATTATTTCACAATGGAGATTAATAATACTGTTATACCTCAATATCTCCAATGAAAAAATTACAAAGAGGTTTCCCCAATATTACGTTGAAGTTTCATTATATATAGTTTTTAGTCGGAAAACAGGAGGGAATTCATTAGATGCATATAACTGTAAGCTTATTAGCACGAAAAACCGGGGAAATCAAAGATTTTCTACAGAGATTTTACCAAAGGGATGTTAAAATGGATAGAGATGTGCAACAATGGATATATGTGTACAACAAACCCCTTGAAGCAATTGATGTTATAACAACAGCGATAGATAATAATGACAAACACGAAATGGTTGTTTTTGTTCAGGTGGATGAGGGTGATATCCATGCTGTAACATGCGAGAATTGTAATGATATCGTAAAAGCTATATTTTATTTATATCATAATGAAACCCAGGTAGCTACATAGCAGAAGTAAAAAATGCTACATTATTTTACAAAAATCATTGACTTGGCCAAAAATATTTGGTAAAGTATAAATGATGTAGTAAGCATTTCTAGATGTAGTAATATTTCTTGTTGGATACAGCAGCTTTCACCACATATATATAAGTATTTGCGTGCATCAACCAATAATATTGCGGTTTCAACCGCATATTTTCATTATTTTAGGGGGGAGATCCTAATGGAAAATTTGACTCAAAAAATTATTGACTTGAAAAAGGGGAATGATATTTATATCATGGCCCATCACTATGCACCGGCGGAGACGCATGAAATTGCCGACATACTTGGAGATAGCAGAGATTTCTTTTTAGGGGTGTTAAAGGGTTGTAAACAAAAAAACATACTTGTATTGGCTCCGACTTTCTTTGGGGAGATTACAGCATGTTACCTTAAGGACAAAAATGTTTATGTGCCTGGGAGGGGTTCTACCTGCCCTGTGGCAATGGATAATATGCTCCAGTTTGAGTATGTGAAACGGTGGAGGGATAAATATCCCGATTTGCCCCTTGTTGTGTATGGGACCTCGCCATTGAACACAAAGCTACTTGCTGACTATCTGGCATTTCCTGGTGATGTACCGGAGGTTATAAATAGTGTAGATGCTGATCGTTTATTATATGTTGGGGAATATAATTGTGCCAACGAAGCCCTACATAAGGTAGATAAAGATGTAGTTGTATATCCGGATCAGCCAACCTGCAATGTTTATGACAGTGCATCATTAGGAGATCTTAGGGAAATTAAAAAGAAGTATCCAGATGCGATAACTATGGTTCATCCAGAATGCAACGAGCAGATAACGCTAAAAGCCGATTATGCGGTAGGGACAGGCAAAATGATAGAATTAATTAAATCATTGGAAGCGGATACATTTATTCTAGGCGTGGAAAAGAATTTTTACCTGCGTATGTGCAAGGAATTCCCGGAAAAGAAATTTATACACTTAAGCTCGTATATTTCCTGCAGTGTGTTTAATGTGATGAGACTTGAGCGTGTGTATGAGGCGTGCGATTTTGGTAATGACTCTAATACAGCCCGATTACATGTTAAAACCGATGCGGTTACGTCCGAAAGAATAACACAGCTCATCAATAAAATGTATAGATCTTTTGGTTTGCTTTAGTTTCGTCTAATAAAATCATAAAAATAAGGGTTTGCTGTTTTCATTATGGACGGGGGGCAAAAAAGTTTAGGTAGACTTATTGCCCCCATAAAAAATATAATTGGATTGATAATAAGCTTTTGATATGTTAATATGTCAATTGAATGGAATACCGGTTTCTTCGGAATATACTTTTTAGGAGCAGCATTAAATGGGACACTTTCAAAATATATCACATCAGATACAAACCTTATTCAATCAAATTTCGATATTGGTAATCATAGGATTTATAGGTTATATCTCGGGTAAAACCAGATATTTACCCGATAACTCGGGAGCAATACTATCAAGACTAGTTGTTAAGCTAACAGCCCCTATTTTGATTTTTATTACTTTGGCTAGCAGAGACTTCACCAAGGATATTCTAATAAATGGTATATGGATATATCTACTAGGTATATTTTTTATAATGCTCTCCTTTGTGTTTGGTCATTTAATAGGTGAGTTTCTAAAGCTTGAGGGTTCCACGAAGAATATATTCAAGATGCATTTTATGTTTGGAAATGTTATTTATCTTGCATTTCCCCTTTTAAGATCACTTTATGGCGATGATATTTTATTATATGCAGTTCTTTTCAATTTGGCAAATGACACCATCATGTGGACTCTTGGCATATTTCTTGTAAACAAGCACAATAGGACCGGTTGGAAAGACAACATAAAACATCTCATAAATGGAAATACCATAGCCTTTGCCGCAGGTCTGACCATTATTCTTTTAAAAGTAAATTTCATGCCCTTTATTGAGCGTATACCCCATATAAATGAGGTGAGTAGCTTTATAAGTAGTGCATTTTATCCCCTAGGGGAAATGACCGCACCGCTCTCAATGGTTTTCATAGGGCTTATACTATCAGAAATCCGGATTAAAAACATAGGCGATCTATTTAAAAGATCACCTGTATTTGTTTTGTCCCTGTTCAAGTTAATAATTATACCTTGTTTGGCGCTTTTTGCTTTATCATTTATTAGTTTTGTTGATCCTTTAGCAAAAGCTTTAATAGTTCTACAGCTATCGATGCCATGCGGGACAATAGTACCGGCTTTAGCCGAACAATATGGCTCCGATTATAAGTTTGCAACCGAAAATGTATTTTTCACCACAATATTTAGTATCGTTACTATGCCGTTTATAGTTTATCTTTTAGCGGTTTTGGGATAAAAACCCCAAAAAACAGACCAAATTTTACAACGCTTTGGTTTGTGATAAAATCATAAAAGCCAACACAGTTTTTCGGTATTTTTATTGACAAAAACCATCACGATTTGATACTATTATCTATGTAGAAAGACATGTTTGTTGTGCAGGTGCTGTATTTAGCTCAGCATTATTAGTGGTATGATAATTTCATTATTGCAATAAAGCAGAAGTTTTATCGCAATTGGCATAGGGCATCTTTTGTTATTGCAGTTTGTGAGGGTTGGTTCTGCCAGCCCGTTTTTTATTGAAAGATGTATAACTATTGAATAATATATAAATTTTACTACAATTTTATGGAGGTTTTATTCATGGAAAAAAACAATTCAGGAGCTTTAAAAGGGCCTAGGGTTGCGGTTGTAATGGGGAGTGATTCCGATTTTGAGGTTTTGAGGGATTGTATAGAAACTTTAAAGCGATTTGGAATAGAGGTAAGTGTAAGTGTATGCTCTGCTCACAGGACCCCCGACAGGGCGGCCGATTTTGCTAAAAATGCTAGAAATGATGGGGTTGATGTGATTATTGCTGCGGCAGGTAAGGCTGC
Source organism: Clostridium sp. (assembly GCA_012798835.1). Lineage (GTDB taxonomy): Bacteria > Bacillota > Clostridia > Acetivibrionales > Acetivibrionaceae > Hungateiclostridium. The sequence goes on along the minus strand of JAAZML010000165.1, from coordinate 16,820 downwards.
ACACCTACCCGGAGTTTTGGCAGCATATACCACCCTTCCGGTTATAGGAGTACCCATCAAATCTTCTACACTGGACGGCCTCGATGCTCTTTTGTCAATAGTACAGATGCCAAGCGGGATACCTGTTGCCACCATGGCCATAAATGGTGCACACAACGCTGCATTGCTTGCAGTTCAGATACTTTCGGTTGGATACACCGGGTTGGTGAAGGAAATGGAAAAGTACAGGAGCGAATTGGCGGAAAATGTGCAGCAGAAAGACATGGTTATACAAGAAAAGGTTAGGAGTATTTAAATATGGATGGGTAAACTAAGGACAGAGGTGTACTTTGGTTTTTCAAACTTAATTTTGCAAGGAGAGAGAGAATGTTTAATAATGAATTGAAAAAATATTTGGGCAATTCGTTCAACGCCTCAAGGGAAGAGGATGTTTTTGAGTTGGATAAGCCAAAAGAGGAATGTGGCGTATTTGGTATTTATAACAAGGAGAATATGGATAGTGCTCTTTTGACTTATTATGCTCTGTATGCACTCCAGCATAGGGGACAGGAAAGTGCGGGAATAGCCGTCAATGGTGAAAGGGGTCTTTTATATCATAAGGATATGGGTCTTGTTCCCGAAATTTTTAATCAGGATATATTTGAAAGACTCAAGGGTAAAAATGCGGTGGGGCATGTGAGGTACTCGGCTTCTGGAGAGAACCTAAGAGAGAATGCACAGCCTATGGTTATTAAATATAAGGATGGCCAGCTTGCTATAGCCTATAATGGAAGCTTGGTAAATACTCTACAGATTCGCGAAAGGCTTGAAGAGGAAGGTATCATCTTCCAATCAACCATTGATCCGGAGGTTATCTTAAATTTGATATCCAGGTACAGGGTTAGCAGCAATGGTATAGAAGAATCTATTATAAAGATGATGGGGGAGGTTAAGGGAGCCTATGCCATGGTGATCCTAACACCAAACAAGCTTATTGGTATAAGGGATCCCCATGGAATAAGGCCTTTATGCATAGGTCTTTTGGGCGATTCTTATATATTTGCGTCGGAAACCTGTGCCCTAGACGCAGTAGGTGCTAAGTATGTAAGGGATGTAAAACCAGGCGAAATAGCTGTAGTTGAAGAGGAGGGGCTAAAATCCATACAGACCGAAACCCCATCACAATCGAGACTTTGCATATTTGAACATATTTATTTTGCAAGACCCGATAGTTATATAGATGGTGTAAGTGTGTACAGGGCGAGGGTTGAGGCAGGACGAAGGCTTGCAATGGAGCATCCTGTGGATGCGGATCTTGTTTTCGGTGTTCCCGACTCGGGGTTAACCCCTGCACTGGGGTATTCTATGCAATCGGGCATACCCTATGGATTAGGACTTATTAAAAACAGGTATGTTGGCAGAACCTTCATACAACCCAACTGCAGCCAAAGGGAGAACGGTGTCAGAATAAAGCTCAATGCCTTAAAGGAAGCTATTTACGGGAAAAGAGTTGTTATGATAGATGACTCCATAGTAAGGGGTACTACAAGCAAAAGACTTGTCCAGATTCTAAGAAAAGCGGGAGTAAAAGAGGTCCATATGAGGGTCAGTTCCCCGCCGTATAGATACCCATGTTATTTTGGTATGGATATATCCGATAAAGCCGAACTCATTGCTACAAAACACACTATTGCCGAGATTAAAGATATAATAGGGGTCGATACACTGGGCTTTTTAAGTATAGAAGGGCTTCTTAAAACACCTGTTGGGGCAAAATGTGGCTTTTGTACGGCTTGCTTTACGGGGGATTATCCAATGGAAATATCCAATAGTAAAGAAAAGTAGGGTAATAAATTAGATTTGTTTAACTTGGTATTTTATTATATAATTTATTTACTTGTAACAGGGAGGTAGTTAAATGACTAAGTATAAAGATGCAGGCGTTGATGTCGAGGCAGGTTACGAAGCAGTAAAACTAATGAGAAACGATGTAAAAAGGACCTTTAGACCCGAAGTATTAAGGGGATTAGGTGGCTTTGCAGGACTTTTCGCACTGGATAAGCATAAATACGAAGAGCCTGTGCTAGTATCGGGGACAGACGGAGTCGGAACAAAGCTTAAAATTGCCTTTTTGATGGATAAGCATGATACCATTGGAATGGATTGCGTTGCTATGTGTGTAAACGATATTGTATGCACGGGAGCAGAACCTCTGTTTTTTTTGGACTATATCGCTATGGGGAAAAATTATCCAGAAAAGGTAGCCCAGATAGTAAAAGGGGTGGCCGATGCCTGTGTTGAATCGGGGTGTGCATTAGTAGGAGGGGAAACCGCTGAGATGCCAGGATTTTACCCCGAAGATGAATATGATCTTGCGGGTTTTGCGGTGGGGATCGTTGAAAAGAATAAGATTATCGATGGCAAAAATATAAAAGAGGGAAATAAGGTTATAGGCCTTGCCTCAAGTGGTATCCACAGCAATGGGTATTCACTTGTTAGGAAAGTTCTAGCACCCAACAAAGAAAAACTTTCTGAGGTAGTAAAGGTGCTCGGAACTACCATAGGTGAGGAAATAATAAAACCTACAAGAATATATGTAAAGACAATTTTGGAATTGAAAGAGAAATTTAAATTAAATGGAGTAGCCCATATCACTGGGGGCGGTTTTATAGAGAATCTTCCTAGAATAATGCCGGAGGGTTTGGGGATGAAAGTGTTCAAAGGATCGTGGCCTGTGCTACCCATATTTGACTTACTTCAAAGTCTTGGTTCCCTTAATGAAAAAGATATGTATAATACCTTTAATATGGGAATAGGGATGGCAATTATTGTTGATGAACATATTGCAGGCGACATATTGAAAGACCTAAACAAAAACATTAAACAGGCTTACCTTATTGGGGAAGTTGTATCAGGGGGGAACGGTCTGGAATTATGTTAAAATTAGGGGTTTTGGTTTCTGGGGGAGGAACCAATCTACAGGCTATAATCGACAGGATTGAAGATAGTTATATAAAAAACTGTGCAATCGCTACGGTAGTGTCTAGCAGGCAAGGGGCATATGCTTTGGAAAGAGCCAAAAATCATAATATCCCATCGATATGCATTGCAAGGAAGGATTATTCCACAGTTTATGAATATGGTGAGGCTCTCATAAGACATTTTGAGCAACACAAGGTAGGGCTAATTGTTATGGCTGGCTTTTTATCTATACTGGGAGAAAATTTTGTTAAAAAATATCAAAACAGGATAATAAACATCCATCCATCCCTTATACCTTCTTTTTGTGGGAGGGGTTTTTATGGGATAGTACCCCACGAAAAAGCATTGGAATATGGGGTTAAAATATCCGGCGCTACTGTTCACTTTGTTGATGTGGAGGCGGATGCGGGGCCCATCATACTACAAAAATCTGTAGAAATAAAGGATGACGATGATCCTCCAACCCTCCAAAAGCGGATTATGGAAGAGGCGGAGTGGGATATACTTCCAAGGGCCATTAAACTTTTTTCGGAAGGCAGGCTGGCGGTTGAAGGAAGGAAAGTTAGGATAAAAAACAACTAGTGTAAAAGCAAAAGAAAACATACAAGGAGTGATAGCATGTTAAAGCGTGCACTAATAAGTGTATCAGATAAGAAGGGAATTGTAGAAATGGCAAAGAGGCTCCAAAAAAATGGAGTTGAAATTATTTCTACTGGGGGCACAGCCAAAACCCTAAAAGATGCTGGGGTAGAGGTTGTTAATATATCCGATATTACGGGATTTCCGGAATGCTTAGACGGAAGGGTTAAGACACTTCATCCAAAGGTTCACGCAGGGCTTTTGGCTATAAGAGATAACAAAGAACATATGAGACAAATTGGGGAACTTGGCATAGAGCCTATAGATTTGGTAGTAATTAATCTTTACCCTTTCAAACAAACGATACTCAAGGACGATGTAAGGCTTGAAGAGGCAATAGAAAATATAGATATAGGCGGGCCCACGATGCTTAGGGCTGCGGCCAAAAATTACCGTGATGTAACTGTAATAGTGGATCCCGCGGATTATGATACTGTATTGGATGAATTGGATAAATCTGGGGAAGTGTCACAAGATACGAGGTTTAATTTGGCTAGAAAAGTTTTCGAGCATACAAGTCACTACGATACGCTAATCGCAAAGTATTTAAATGATGAGATCCGGGGGGATATGTTTCCACAAACTTTATCTCTTACCTACGAAAAGATGCAGGAAATGAGGTATGGGGAAAACCCCCATCAAAAAGCCGCATTCTATAAAGAGGTTGGAAAGAACACTGGGTGTTTGGCGGCGGCGGAACAATTGCACGGTAAGGAGCTTTCTTACAATAATATCAACGATACAAACGGTGCCCTTGAGTTATTGAAGGAATTTGATATGCCGACAGTTGTAGCCGTAAAACATGCAAATCCATGTGGGGTAGCAAGTGCCGATACAATATATCAGGCATATTTGGGGGCCTATAAGGCCGATCCGGTATCAATATTTGGAGGTATAGTAGCGGCGAATGGAGAGATTGATGAGGAAACGGCCAAAGAAATAAACAAAATTTTTATAGAAATTGTTATTGCACCTTCTTTTACAAAAGAGGCTCTGGAGATATTAAAGCAAAAGAAAAATATAAGGATATTAAAGCTCGACAACATATCCTCAAAGATACCAGAGGGAACTTACGATATGAAGAAAGTGGCTGGGGGGTTGTTGGTTCAAAGCTACAATGGTGAACTTCTTAATATGGAAGATCTAAAATATGTTACAGAAAAAAAGCCCACCGAGTCGGAATTATCGGATTTGATTTTTGCGATGAAAGTCGTAAAGCATACCAAGTCCAACGGAATTGCCCTTGCAAAAAACAAGCGAACAGTCGGTGTTGGTCCAGGCCAGGCCAATAGAATAATGGCCTGTAATATTGCTATTAAAACGGGTGAAAAAAAGACAAAGAATGCTGTTTTGGCATCGGATGCCTTTTTCCCATTTCCAGATTGTGTTGAAGCCGCTGCAGCCGCCGGCATAACCGCTATAATACAACCGGGGGGTTCTATAAAAGATCAGGAATCAATAGATGAATGTAATAAACATGGTATCTCCATGGTGTTTACTGGGATGAGGCATTTTAAGCATTAATAAAACATACTAGGAGGAAAAGGATGAAGGTATTGGTTGTAGGAAGTGGCGGTCGTGAGCATACCTTGGTATGGAAGATTGCTCAAAGTCTGCTAGTGGAAGAATTGTATTGTGCTCCTGGAAATGGGGGTATTGCAGGAATAGCCCAATGCATCGCTATAGATGCAATGGATAAAGAGGGAGTAGTAAAATTTTGCAAAGAAAAGAGTATAGATATGGTGGTGGTTGCACCCGATAACCCTTTAGCAGCGGGAATGATAGACGCCTTAGAAAGTGCAGGCGTAAGAGCATTTGGTCCTCGTAAGTCTGCTGCCATAATTGAGGGAAGCAAAGTCTTTGCAAAGGAGCTTATGAGAAAATACAATATACCCACCGCAGATTACAGGGTATTTGAAGATAGCAGCGAGTCCATAGAATACCTAAAAGCCAGCAAGTATCCTGTGGTAATAAAGGCAGATGGATTGGCATTTGGTAAAGGCGTTATAATTGCCCAAAATTTCGAAGAGGCATATAAGGCCATAAAAGATATTATGGAAGACGAAGTGTTTGGAAGTGCTGGCAAAAGGGTGGTAATTGAGGAATTCCTGACGGGGAACGAAGTTAGTATGTTAGCCTTTACCGACGGAAAGACAATAAAGACAATGGTATCTTCCCAAGATCATAAAAGGGCTCTTGATAAGGATCAAGGACCCAATACGGGGGGGATGGGGGCTTTTTCTCCAAGTAAATTTTATACTGATGAAATACACCAATATTGTATGGATAAAATTTATAAGACCACTATGGACGCAATGAATAAAGAGGGAAGAACTTTTAAAGGTATTCTTTATTTTGGAATTATATTAACGGAGGACGGACCCAAAGTTTTGGAATACAATGCAAGATTTGGTGATCCCGAGACCCAAGTGGTATTACCGAGATTAAAAACTGATATCTTGGAAATTTTCAATGCCATTATTGATCAAAGGCTTGCCGAGATTGAGATAGAATGGGATGATAATGCTTGTGTGTGTGTTATAATGGCATCGGGTGGTTATCCTGGGGAATATGGGACGGGATATAAAATAGACGGAATCGCCGAGGTCGAAAGAGATGTAAATACTGTTGTTTTCCACGCAGGCACAAGGCTTGAAAATGGTGAATACTATACTGCCGGTGGACGCGTTTTGGGTGTGACATCCCTGGAAAACAATTTGGAATCAGCAGCACAAAAAGCATATGAAGGGGTTTTTAAGATTAATTTTGATGGAATGCATTATAGAAAAGATATAGGAAAAAAATAGGCTGAGATATAATATATTTAAGCCTACGAAATGGTATGTTTTTTGGGCATATGGCAAATAAAGAATATATAATCATTATACCGAGGGGATGTGTTATGAAAAGCTGTATAAGGAAAATAGGTATATTAGGGGGAACATTTGATCCTATACATATTGGGCATTTAATTATGGCAGAGGGGATACGCGAGGCCTTCGGGCTTGACAAAATTTTTTTTGTACCTTCCGGCAATCCGCCCCATAAAAAATTTCGTACGGTCACTGATGCCGAACATAGGTACAACATGGTGTGTAAGGCATTAAGTGACAACCCTTATTTTGATGTGTCAAGAATTGAGATTAATAGGAAAGGGTATACTTACACTATAGACACCCTAAAATATTTAAGGGAACAAAAAGCATCCGATGCAAAGTTTAGTTACATAATTGGTGCGGATGTTCTTTTTGATCTTTTAACATGGAAGAATTATAAAGAGGTTTTTGCAGTATGCGAATTTATAGCAGCCTTAAGACCAGGAGGGGAATCAGAAAAGTTTAGCAAACAGATCAAATACCTTGAAGATACTTTTTCTGCAAAAATAATGGGGGCGGATATACCACTTATGGATATATCCTCTACGGCCATAAGAAAAAGAATAAAAGAGGGCAAAAGTGTAAAATATATGGTCCCTGAGGATGTAAATGTGTATATAAAAAGAAACAGACTTTACGTATAAACACAAGAGATAACCATAATAATCATATGCCGCATTAAATTCACTCATGCAAAAATGTGATATATTCCAATATTTATACAGTTTTTGAATCATAAACCTGCTATGAAGTGATATAAAAACGAGAACAGGATATAGGCAGTATATTTGAATACAGGGGTAAAGGTAATGACAATTCAAGAAATGAAAGAAAGATTGAAGAGGGAGCTTTCACCGCATAGATTTTTGCATTCCTTAGGGGTTATGAATACGGCTATTGAACTTGCAAAGGTATATGGGGCTGAACCTGAAAAAGCTGCTACTGCAGGGATTTTACATGATTGTGCCAAACATGTTGATGGGCGGGAAGCATTCAGACTTTGCAGAAAATATGGTATTATCATTGATCCCATAACTGCATTGCAGCCCCAGCTTTTGCATGGGCCCCTGGGGGCATATATTGCTAAAGATGTGTATGGGGTAGGGGATAGAGAAATAATTGAGGCCATAAAATGTCACACAACGGGCAAGGAAAATATGAGCCTATTGGATAAAATTATTTTTATTTCGGATTATATTGAGCCGGAGAGGGATTTTTGTGGCGTTGAAGAAATAAGGGATTTGGCTTACAGAGATCTAGATGCTGCTATGCTTGGAATGCTTAGAAATACTGTAATGTGCGTAATGTCAAAGGGCGCCTTAGTACACTGCGACACCATCAAAGCATGGAATTATATTATTAAGGAAGGCATTAAATAAGTTAAAAAACATAAACCAAACAAAGCATGGAGGGGTTTGCGTTACAAAGGGTGTATACATTTATAAATTTTTGTTCACAAAACCGACGTTTTAATGTTATAATTTAATACAAATCCCGATGACAGGGGTTATATAATATGGCTTTACTATAAACATTTTATGAAAGGAAGGATTTTTTATTGGAACCCAACGAAATAACCCAGAAAATAGTTTCCATTTTGGAGGAAAAAAAGGCTAGGGATATTAGTACCATCAACATAAGGGAAGTTTCTATTTTAGCTGATTATTTTATTATATGCAGTGGCACATCCATAACCCACATTAGATCCCTTGCCGATGAAGTAGAAAGGAAAATGCAAGAAAGTGATGTGAGAATTCTCCATAAGGAAGGATATAACAGTGCGCGATGGATTTTAATGGATTACGGTTCTGTAGTTATTCATATTTTTCACGAGGAGGATAGAGCGTTTTATAACCTTGAGAGATTATGGGCTGATGGAGTTATAAAACACAGGGAATGATCTACAAGACCTGTATTATTCAGGTAGGTATTGCTAGTGTTTCATTCTAAGATGTAGCATTTTGCCCTTTTGGGCTTAACATAATTTATTTATTGCTTTTGAATTTGGAGGTTTTTTTATGCATTGTAATTATAAAGATATTGAGCAAAAATGGCAAAAGGTTTGGCAGTCGGATAAATCGTTCAGTGTCCAAAAATCCGATAACAAAAAGAAATATTATGTACTAGAAATGTTTCCTTATCCCTCGGGCAATCTTCATATGGGTCATGTAAGGAATTATTCCATAGGGGATGTTGTGGCAAGGTTTAAAAAGATGAACGGCTTTAATGTTTTACATCCTATGGGATGGGATTCTTTTGGGTTGCCAGCGGAAAATGCCGCTATTTTAAGAGGTATACATCCCAATGAATGGACATGGTCAAATATTGAGAATATGAGAAAACAGCTAAGCGAATTGGGAATAAGCTATGATTGGGACAGGGAGATTGCCACATGCCATCCCGGTTATTATAGATGGACACAATGGATGTTCCTACAGCTTTATAAGAGGGGACTTGCATATAAAAAGAAATCATATGTAAACTGGTGTCCCTCCTGCTCGACTGTTTTGGCCAATGAACAAGTTGTAGATGGTGCCTGCGAGCGCTGCAAATCCTCGGTGGCTAAAAAAGATTTGGAGCAATGGTTTTTTAAGATAACTGATTATGCACAGAGGCTTTTAGATGATATAAAAAACCTTGACGGGTGGCCTGACAAGGTAAAAGTTATGCAAGAAAACTGGATAGGGCGCAGCGAGGGGATAGAGGTTGACTTTAAGGTGGAAGGTTCTGAGGAATCTGTAAGAATATATACTACAAGACCTGATACCATATATGGTGTTACTTACATGGTTATAGCACCCGAGCATCCCATCGTAAAAGAATTAATAAAAGGCACAGAACAAGAGGAAATATGCAATGAATTTATAAATAGAATGTCCCTGCTAAATGAAATTGACAGGACATCGGCCGATGTGGAAAAGGAAGGTGTCTTTACTGGAAGATATGTCATAAATCCCCTTAACAATGAAAAAGTACCCCTATATATTGCAAATTACGTTCTTGCAGAGTACGGGACAGGGGTGGTAATGGCTGTTCCTGCTCATGATCAAAGGGATTTTGAATTCGCAAAAAAATATAATTTGTCAATCAAGGTGGTTATACAGCCCCAGGGGGAGCAGATTAATGTTTCAGAAATGACCAAGGCATTTGAAGATCCTGGTTATCTTACAAATTCAAAAAAATTTGATGGTAAAAAAAGTGATGAAGTTTTTGAAGATATAATGCAATATATTGAAAAGAAGGGCTATGGAGAGAAAAAGGTAAATTACAGGCTTAGAGATTGGCTAATTTCAAGACAGAGATATTGGGGTGCACCCATACCTATCATATATTGTGATGATTGTGGAGCTGTGCCGATCCCTGAGGATGAATTGCCTGTTATCTTACCCACTGATGTTGAATTTGCTGAAATGGGCAAGACATCCCTCTTGGGAAATGAAAAATTTGTCAATGCCAAATGTCCGAAATGCGGGGGAATGGGTAGGCGTGAAACCGATACAATGGACACGTTTGTTTGTTCATCATGGTATTTTTTAAGATATTGTGATCCTTGCAACACCAAGCTGCCATTTGATAAAGAGAGTGCAGATTATTGGATGCCGGTTGATCAATATATTGGTGGCGTTGAACATGCAATTTTGCATCTTTTGTATTCAAGATTTTTTATGAAGACTCTTTATGATATGGGATATGTAGCATCTGACGAGCCTTTTAAAAATCTTCTCACCCAAGGTATGGTATTAAAAGATGGTGCCAAAATGTCTAAATCTCTAGGAAATGTTGTAAGCCCTGAGGAGATTATAGGGAAATATGGTGCAGATACTGCAAGAATGTTTATATTATTTGCATCTCCCCCAGAAAAGGATCTGGAATGGAGCGATCAGGGGGTAGAGGGCTGTTATAGATTTATTAATAGGGTTTGGAGAATAGTTCGGGATTTTATTGATGCAGTAAAAGAACAATCAAGTGTTGATACCAAAGAGTTTACAAATGAGGATAAAAAATTATGGTTTGTGCTTAACAACACTATTAAAAGGGTCACCGACGATATTGGCCAAAGATTTAGTTTTAACACCGCTATAAGTGCAATTATGGAATTGGTCAATGCTCTATACCATTATAAGGATAAGGTATCCGAAAAAGATAGAAACCGAGCACTGATAAAGGAAGCACTTGAAAAAATGATAATAATGCTCTCACCCTTTATTCCGCATGTAACAGAGGAACTATGGCAAAGTGGCGGAAAGGATGCTAGCGTGCACGAGCAAAAGTGGCCCGAATACGATCCTAATGCCCTTATAAAGGACGAGATCGAAATAGTTGTCCAAATTAATGGAAGGCTTAGAGATAGACTGGTTATTCCTTCGAATTTGACAAAGGAGCAAGTTGAGGGTTTAGCTTTAGAGAGCGAAAAGATAAAGGCAGAAATAAAGGAGAAAAATATAGTAAGGGTTATTGTAGTACCTGGCAAACTTGTTAATATTGTAGCAAAATAAGTCGCAAAACATATAAAACCTAAAAGGGGTGAATATCGATTGTATAAGGATATAATTAAAATTGGGGGAATGACCTGTGCGGCATGTGCAATGCGGCTTGAAAAGGTTATCGGAAGACTGGAAGGGGTCTTTAGTGCCTCAGTAAACCTTGCAACAGAAAAACTAGCGGCAGAATACGATAGCCAAAAAATAAGCATGGAAAAAATAAAAGAGGCGGTTAAAAGTGCTGGTTTTGAAGTTATAGAGGAAGCAGAAAAAGATACTGTTAGTATCCCTATTTTAGGAATGACTTGCGCTGCGTGTGCCAGCAGGTTAGAAAAGGTACTAAGCAAATCTGAAGGGGTAATAAAGGCTTCTGTAAATTTTGCATCGGAAAAAGCAAATATAGAATATGATTCACACAAAATCAAGATGCATCAAATCCAGGGTTTAATACAAGACGCTGGATTTAAAGCTTCAGATGCAGAATACACTTCATCGCCTAGCGAGAATAAATTAGACAAGGGGAGAGAGACGCATACCCTTTGGAGCAAGTTTATTTGGTCGCTTATATTTGCTGTACCACTTTTTTACATTGCCATGGCACCAATGATTTCGCTTCCTGTTCCCGATTTTTTATCACCCACAAAAAATCCATTAATTTATGCTCTGGCACAAATGGTTTTGGTTATACCCATAATTATAGCGGGAAATAGATTTTATACTGTGGGGTATAAAGCTCTAATACAAAGGAGCCCCAACATGGATTCACTTATTGCAATAGGTACTTCGGCAGCCATTATTTACAGCCTGTATTCAACATACCAAATTGCGACAGGTGATTTACAGGGCGTAGATGGTCTTTACTTTGAATCTGCTGGTATTATTATTACACTTATTTTACTTGGCAAGTCACTTGAGGCAATATCCAAGGGTAAAACCTCCGAGGCGATAAAAAAACTTATGGAACTGACACCCAAAAATGCAACCATAATCCGAGGGGATGGGGAGATACAGATCCCCATTGATGCTGTGGAAGTTGGGAATATAATTTTGGTAAGACCCGGAGAGAGAATCCCGGTGGACGGTAGGGTGGTTTATGGAAACACCTCAATAAACGAATCCATGCTTACAGGAGAGAGCATACCAGTCGATAAAAAGGTAGGAGATAAGGTCTATGCTGCAAGTATTAACACAAATGGTGTGATCCAGTTTGAAGCAACAGAGGTGGGAAAAGATACAGCCTTGGCCCAAATAATTAAACTTGTCGAGGAAGCGCAGGGTACGAAAGCACCTATTGCAAAAATGGCGGATATAGTATCGGGGTATTTTGTTCCCGTGGTAGTTGTTATTGCGGTACTTGCCTTTTTTGGGTGGCTTATTGCTGGTAAAACGCTGGGCTTTGCCCTTACTATATTCATTTCGGTTTTAGTTATAGCCTGTCCCTGTGCTCTGGGGCTTGCGACTCCAACCGCCATAATGGTTGGGACAGGGAAGGGAGCGGAGTATGGGGTTCTTATTAAGGGCGGAGAAGCCTTAGAGATTACCCACAGAGTAGATACTATTGTTTTTGATAAGACGGGGACAATAACACAGGGAAAACCGGAGGTAACAGATGTTATAACCGTTGGAAATATATCAAAAGAATATATTTTACAAATTGCTTCCTCTGCAGAAAAGGGTTCAGAACACCCGTTGGGGGAGGCAATAGTTAGGAAAGCACAGGAAAATAACCTTAAATTCGAAATTATCGATAACTTTAAGGCGATACCTGGACATGGTATTAAGGTAAATATCAAAGATAAAGAGATTTTGATCGGAAGCGCAAAGTTGATGGGCAAAGAGGGTATATCCCTGGGCAATTTGAATGAGCAATCAGACAAGCTGGCCACTGAGGGAAAGACACCAATGTATATTGCCATCGACAAAAATATAGTAGGTATTATTGCGGTGGCGGATGTTGTAAAAGAGGGTAGTACCAGAGCTATTAAAAAACTGCAAGGTATGGGTATTGAGGTTATTATGATAACCGGAGACAACCATATAACGGCGAAAGCAATTGCAAAGCAGGTTGGCATAAAAAGGGTATTGGCAGATGTCCTGCCACAGGACAAAGCAGATGAGATTAAAAAGCTGCAATCAGAAGGTAAAAAGGTGGCCATGGTCGGCGATGGTATTAACGATGCCCCTGCACTTGTACAGGCTGATATTGGCATGGCAATAGGTTCGGGTACCGATGTTGCGATGGAATCGGCAGACATTGTACTGATGAAAAGCGATCTTATGGATGTGCCAACGGCAATTTCTCTTAGTAAAAGTACGATACGTAACATAAAGGAAAATTTATTTTGGGCATTTGGATATAATGCAGCAGGCATACCAGTTGCGGCGGGTATCCTCTACGTTTTCGGTGGACCTTTATTGAACCCTATGCTGGCGGCTGCGGCAATGTCGCTTAGTTCAGTATCGGTTTTGACCAATGCTTTAAGACTTAAAAGATTTAAGCCATATAAGTAGCAGAATTTTCAAAGAGTCTTTGGCGTTTAAATCACCAAAGACTCTTTGAAAATTAAATTAGGTTTTGAATTCTTCTCCTAATCTTCTTTTCACCCATGATCTGTTGCAGTTCCCATATGTCAGGGGATATACTACGACCCATAATGGCAATACGAATAACTGTACTCACGTCACCTACATGACCTTTATACATCTGTGGATTTTTTCTGAAATCCTTTGGTTTTGCCGCATAACCATTTTCCTCGGCAATTGTTCTTATTTTGCTAAACCAGTCGCCGGGATCATCGCTATGGTTGTAGGTCTGTAAGTATTCGGAAAGGAGTTTTTTGGCTTCCCCTGTGTCTATATTGTCAGGATACTTATTTTCTATCCGGAAGTAATCGTCAAAGTAATAGCTAATAAAATCAAATATTTGTTTGCAATATATAAGATCCTTACGAGGTTTTTTAGAATCCCTGCCTACAGCTAATAATCTTACTATGGCATCTTTGTGTTCTTTTAAGGGGGTAACAACTTCCCTTTTATAGTCCTTAGCCCATTTTAACAAAAAATCGTAAATAATTTCTGGAGGAATTTTTACTAAAACATTTTTACTTATATCGTTTAATTTGTTTAGGTCAAAAAGAGCACCCGATTTACCCATTTTAGATAAAGTGAATTTAAAATCGTTAATGCTATTATCAGGGTTTTCCATTCTCCATTCCTCGAAATTTGAATTTAAAATGGTCATAAGGTATTCTCTAATTGCTTTAGGATGATACCCTAACTCCATATAATACCCAAGTCCCAATTCTGGATCTTGCCTTTTTGAAAGTTTCCTTTTAATACCATTATCCATTTTCATAAGATGGGCAGTGTGGCAATAAATTGGAAGGTTCCAATCAAAGGTCTTAAATAATTCATAATGTATTGGAAGAGTTGAAAGCCACTCCTCGCCCCGGACTACATGGGTGACCTTCATCAAATGATCGTCAACAACATGTGCAAAATGATAGGTGGGTATTCCGTTAGTTTTTAGGATAACTATGTCCTGAAAGTTGACAGGAGATGAAAGTGTTCCCCTTATTGCATCCTCAATTTTGAAGGATTCTTCATCCTTGCCCATAGATTTAAAGCGTATGACAAAACTATCTTTATTATCGAGATGTCTTTGTACATCTTCAATTGATAAATCCCTATCTGCAGCCCATTTACCGTAATATCCCGTATTGGTATTTTCAGCAATTTGCTGCGCTCTTATTTTTGCTAGTTTTTCCTCTGAGCAAAAGCATGGGTAGGCTCTACCCATTTCAATCAGATGTTTTACGAATGACTGGTATATTTCCCCACGTGCACTTTGAAAATACGGACCATAATTTCCAGTTTCCCCATCGATGCTTGCACCTTCGTCGAATTTAAGTCCAAAAAACTCTAAGGAAGTTATGATGGTTTCCACTGAACCTTCCACTTTGCGTTTTTCATCGGTATCCTCTATGCGAAGTATAAAAACCCCATTACTTTGACGGGCTAGCCTCTCATCGACAAAGGCCCCGTAAAGATTTCCCAGATGAATAAATCCTGTAGGGCTTGGTGCGAGCCTGGTAACTTTAGAACCAATGTCCAAATTCCTATCCGGAAATAATGTTTTTTCATAATAAGATATTGGTTTTGTTATATCCGGAAAAAGTATATCCGAAAGTTTTTTGTAATCCATACTACACCTCGTTTTTATGATATTAAAATTAAAGACGGTTTTTGCTAATAAACAAATAACCGCCTTTATTGAAGGCCTGTGATATTTTTCAATAGAAGGCTTTATGGTTTGGGGAGTAAATACCCCCCAGCAAGCCTGTTTGGTGACCCATAGGGGAATCGAACCCCTGATTCCACCGTGAGAGGGTGGTGTCTTGACCGCTTGACCAATGGGCCATATTTTCTATTAAACATTATACACCCAATATTTAAATATAGCAACATTTTTTTTGGTGGGGTACGCTTCCAAGAAAAGATGGATAATGCAAAGGAGCAATCCATTTCTGCCGCGGCTTACACAAAAAACGGTGGATTTGGTTAGTCCGCCGTTTTTTGTTCGTTGGCAAGCCCAAAATGCATAACTTTTGAATTAAAGATTGATGGGACTAAGAAAGCCTAATTTCCTACTAATCCATGATCCTTAATAAATTTTTCTATAACCTCGTTAAGGTTCGGGCTGGAAACCTCGTCTAATTCATAATGCACGCGAGTATATGGTTTGTTTATATTAATTACTCTGGTCAAATCAATAGGGGTACCTATAATAACAGCGTCACAATCAGTTTTATTTATTGTTTCCTCAAGATCCTTTAGTTGCTGTTCGCCATAACCCATAGCAGGTAAGAGCTTACCAATGCCAGGATAAATATTGAAGGTATCTTTAAGCTTACCAACAGCATAGGGGCGAGGGTCTACCATTTCTGCCACACCTATTCTTTTTGCAACAACAGTTCCTGCACCTAGCTTCATTTCACCATGGGTAAGGGTTGGGCCATCTTCTACAACTAAAACTCTTTTACCTTTGATTATATCTGGATTATCCACCGTTATCTTAGAATCAGCCTTAATAATTTGGGCTTTAGGATTAACTTTTTTGATGTTTTCTTCTACTGTATTTATTCCTTCTTTACTGGCGCTATCTATTTTATTTATAACTGCTACATCGGCCATTCTCAAGCAAACTTCGCCGGGATAATAACTCAATTCATGACCCGGACGATGGGGATCCACTATTGTAACAGATAGGTCTGCTTCATAAAATGAGAAGTCATTATTTCCACCATCCCATAGGATTACGTCACAACCATCAGGATCGTTTTCAGCCTTGCGAAGTATGGCTTCATAATCAACACCGGCATATATGATATTTCCACGTTCTACATGGGGTTCATATTCCTCCATTTCCTCAATTGTACATTTATGTTTCTTTAAGTCGTCTACTGTAGCAAATCTTTGTATCTTCTGCGCTACCAAATCACCGTAAGGCATAGGATGTCTTATGGCAACAACCTTAAGGTTATTTCCCATTAATAATTCAATTATTTTTCTGGATGTTTGGCTTTTTCCTGCGCCTGTACGAACAGCGCAAACCGATATTACCGGTTTTGTACTTTTTACTGAAGTGCTCTTAGGTCCAAGAAGGGTAAAGTCTGCCCCGGCGGTATTTACAATGGCTGATACTGTCATTATATCCTGATAATTAACATCACTATATGCAAAAATACACTCGTCTACATCTAGCTTTTTAATTAAGTCTGCTAACTTGTCCTGCGAATAAATTGGTATCCCTTCAGGGTATAAGTCCCCCGCTAACTCTGCAGGATACTTTCTATCATCAATA
>JAAZML010000010.1 GCA_012798835.1 Clostridium sp. | reverse complement strand
TAGCGCAGCAGAGATTGTTGATCTTTCTGGGAATTCCCTGCGTAAACTCGTGAATCGCATCGATTGCCGCGTCGGTAAAGAGTTCGTTTGTAACCCCCGCAATCTTCAGATGATGGGCTATGTACCCTTTGGTTTCGTCCCTACCCATGCCGTCAAGATGAAACCGAATTCCAAGCCGTTGGACAATGGCTTCATAAATTTGGGTGTTCAGAATTCGTTTGAGCTCTGGCTGTCCTAAAAGAAGAAGGCTCATTGGCGAGAAAGAATCCATTCTAAAGTTGGTGAGGAATCGAATTTCCTCAAGCATCTCCCGCTTTAAGAGGTGTCCTTCGTCAATAATGATGACCGGAATCTTTTTTTGTTCCTTATAAAGATCAATAATTGCTCGACTAAGCTGGCGTTTAGCATCTCCGCGGTAAAACCTTGGTTGATGCCCCAATTGATGAAGGGCTTCGTAATAAAAGTTTCTGGGAGTAAGATCGGAATCAGTAATGTAGAGGACCACGTAGCGTGTTGGGTGTAGATTATCCGTTAATAGCCGAGCGGCAGTAGATTTACCTGCACCCACTTCACCTGTGAACAAAGCAAAATTACGCCTTTCCGCCGTGTACTTCATACGAGCTAACATTTCCTTATTCTGTTCTGTTTGAAAAAGCTCCGATGGCTTTAAATCCCTACCAAAAGGCGTTTTCGTAAAGCCGTAAAAGTGTTCAAACATCGCTATCCTCCTCCAACCTATGGAATGAGATAGCTTTGCGTTGCCGTTCTCTACGTTCTTGTTCTTTACGCGCCAAGGCCTTTAAGTACCTTGACTCGGTAGGTACCGATGTCTCTGTTGTATCGCTTTTCCATTCCCGATCAGCATTGATCTTGAGCTCTTGAGCCAATTTCGCCTTTTGTCCGTTAAACCAGATCTCAACGGCATCGAGATCTAGCGGATCGAAACGAACATCAACTTTTCGACCCACAAAATCCGGTCCGACATCAAAAACCAATCCATTAAGCTTAATACAACCGGTTTTATCGACCTTGCGAGTCTCCTCCCACAGAAAAGCATCCCTTAGTTCTTCTGGAGAGACAAATCGAAGTTTCCTAGTATCTCCGGCAAATACACTAGCCGGGGTCCGGTTGTTTAAGGATGAGTGCGGTTTATGGTTGTACCCTTCTTCTAACCAGGACAGAAAGGCATCGTTTAGCTCTTTTAGGGTACGCGGCTTCAATAAACCTACTTCATTAACAAATGTATCTGCCGTACCCATAAAGCGTTCGATCTTCCCCTTGGCCTCGGGGGAGAACGGTGCAGTCGCTTTATGACGGATGTTCAGTCTAGCGCAGGCCATACGAAACCAACGAGATACAAAGATTTTTCCGTTGTCCACATACACATTATCGGGAACTCCTCGCTTCAAGATAGCCTTGCGGAAACAATCTTCTAAGATCGGTAAGGATTGATCCAGATAGAACTGCCCATGGGTCACTAGCCGTGTGTGGTCATCAATGAAGGCCAGGAGGTATGTCCGGCAATTCTTCTTAGGGTTTCTAGGATCCGGAATAAAAGGTCCGTACTTAAGATCTACTTGCCAAAGCTGATTGCGGTATTCCTTTTGGAATCGTCTAAAGCCGTTTTTTGGAGTCTTCGGTAATCCCATGAATCCCGATTGTCGCAAATGCCTCCCAAGGGTTGTGTGACTCACACTTCCGGGTGCGATCTTACCTTCAACTTCGAGAATCTCAAGGATTTGTCTGATGCTTCGCTGTGGTAATTCGGCCTTTAAAACTTTTGCATCTTCAAGGACATCCCGGGAAATCTCCCGGAGTTCGCCTTGATCTCGTCTGGTTTTCGGTTCTAGGCCTTGGAGACCCTTTTCACGATAATTTTGAATATAGCGTCTTAAGGTTCGCTCGGAAATCGGTGGCCCTAGCAGCTGTTGTCGTTCTAAAATTCTTTTTCTACGTGCGCTTCTTTCGGCAGGCTCAATATCCGGTTCTAAAAGTGGTGCAATAAGCTCAAAGCGCTCCTGAGCAATTTGCCTTGCGATTTTTGTTTGTTCCATGGTTTTCCCCCTTCGGTCATGATGAGTCTACCGTACCGCAAGGGTTTTAAGACTACCAGACCAAAGTCTGTGGGATCCCAACACCAGATCTGCATGTTGCCAATGGACAGAGTCTGGTTTACAAATCCAAATAACGTGGAATAACGCATCTGCTTGCCCAGCGTCTCGCAAATACCGTTACAGAGTGCAGACAATTTACTAAACGCAGGATGCGCCTGATCTAAGGACAAGTTTGCGTTCCAAGGGTCTAGGCGCATGTGAACGCTGGTCAGGGCACCCACTAAGTCTCTAAACTTTGACTTGAATCCCCGGATCCACCGGCGGCTTGTGGACACAGCCTGATTACCCGGAAGACTTTCGGCAGATACATTGTCTTCTAAGTTACTAAGTACCGTAGCTTCCCTTACTTGCTGAGTGTACTGCTTATGCGGTGCGAGAAAATCAGGGAGAACTATATGCGTTTTATTGCAGTGAATACACTTCACTCTGGGAATTGAAATAAACTGAACACTTTCATCATCTCTAATCTTACGTCTGTACCATCCGTGAAAGTGGCAATTATGCTCACAAACAGGGCATATTGGTGTAACGTTACTCAGAAAAGTTAAAGAATGTGTTTTATACTCATTGACAGAGCCGCCAAGAAAGATTACGATCATAGTATCTTTTGGGGGATAGAAGCTTTGTCGGTGTAGAGTTGCAGCTCTTTGACCACTGCGCAAGGCTTCTTCCTTTTTCCTCCTGTTTTTTCTCAGGAAGATCAATTCTTTGTCTTTGAAATAAGTCCTTTATTTGGTCATGTAATGTGGTGTAATGTCGGTCAAATAGTCTGGCTAAAAACATTATAGGGCTTAATTTCTTGTATTTCTGCTATATGAGTTACAGCACTGATTGGGGAAACTTGGTATGCTACAATATATTTTATTCTGTCTTTCATCGCGGCACCGATCATAATTGCGTACCAATGGG
>JAAZML010000146.1 GCA_012798835.1 Clostridium sp. | reverse complement strand
TGAAAAAAAGAATCCTTTTAATAACATCTTTGTTTTTCTGGACATGGATGCTTTTTATTCTCTATCCAAACCCCTATCGTTTAGTAGTCAGTGGTTATCGCATGATTAAACCTGCGACAAACCCGGCGGACATTACCTTATTAGCCCAAAGAGCGCCTTGGGACCCGAGGGAAATTGAGGAATTTGTTTTGGAAGAGATTCCCTATCAATATGATTGGCAGACCTATGGGATGCCCTTCTATTTTCCTACAGCGGCGGAGGCCATGGCAAAGGCAACCGGTGATTGTAAAAGTCGCTTTGTGATACTTGCTTCTTTATTTGAAGCAAGGGGTATTGCCTATAAACAAAGTTTTTCCTTAAGCCATTTTTGGGTTGACTATGAGGGCAAGGAGGAAACGGGTATAGAACGCAGTGAAAATGCTTTTTTATTAAGGACTGAAGAAGGCATAAAAATACAAGTGCCCAAGGAGGATTTAAAAGATAGTTTTGATGTGCTCAAGGAGGGATTTTGGGATTATATGCCCTTAAATAGAAAGATACTTTTTTTAATGGATTTTCCCCTTACTATTATTGTAGGGTTTATTTATTACAGATCTAGGATCTTAAGCTTGTCATAGAGAATTTGACATTGTTTATGAGTATGCAAATATATTAAAATAAAAATTATATAATGAAAGGATGTTGGTAGAGATGTTAGATGGGATTGGAGAGGTATAAGAATATTAATAGTTTACGACCGATAAAACAGTATTTTGAATGGGGAACGGTCAAATGGGTTCACGAACCAGAGGATGCGGATATGGGTAAACTTATGGTGGCGCATGTCCACTTCTTGCCAAATGTGGAGCAGAATAAACATCTTCATACGGGGGATGAACAGATAATGTATATCTTGTCTGGCAAGGGGATCCAAATGGTAGATGGAATAGAATATCCTTTATCCTACGGAAAGATATACCATATACCACCCTATGCGGAGCATTATGTCAAAAATTTAACCGATAAGCCCCTAGAAATGATTATTGTGTATAATGCAAATAGTATAAGGTACAAAGAATTTATGCCACCAATAGAATTTCCTAAAAAATATGATATTGACAATTTGAAAAATGCCATTGATTTAGTGGCCTTACAAAGGGTTCAGGATAAGTCCTCACAGGCTTTTCACATGTCCATTGTGATTAAGAATGAAAAGGGTGAGATAATTACAGAACCTAGTAATGTTTCAGAATTTTGCAAAATAAGATGTGAATACAATAAGAATTGTCAATTAAGAAACAGGGAAAGGATAGATTTTATTAGAGAAACTCAGGTAAAGAGCTGTTGTCTTGATTTGGCCACAGTCCATACCCCGATTTTAGTGGGGGATACTTATGTGGGAAATATTATTTGTGGTCCAGTCCTCTTGAATGAGCCCTCTGAAAAAACTATTAGGATTTTGAAAAAGGAAATGCAGACCTATGGGTGTAAGAATTTATTAGAATCATATTTGAATATCAGGGTCATTACCAAGGGTCGCTTATATGCTATTATGGAATCGCTTGGTACCATGAGTAATTTTATAGTAGAATCTGGCGTAAACAATTTGGGCCAACAGGACTTACATCAAAAAACTATCCAGATATTAGAAGAACAAAGGAAGCAAATGGAGCTTGAGAAAGCTTTAAATGCTATGAAAATAGAAGTGCTCCAGGCCCAATTAAGTCCTCATTTTTTATTTAACACCCTAGGTGTGATAGGCGAATTAGCCTATATCAAGGGTGCAAAAGAGGCGGCTGAGACAACTTTTGCCTTATCTAACCTATTGAGACAGACATTAAAGCGGGCAGAAGATATGGTTAAGGTGAGACAGGAAGTCAATTACATCAAGGATTATCTTTTTATTCAAAAGAAACGCTTTCAACATTCTATAGAAGAAGTTATTGATATAGATGAGGAATTGATGGATATTAAAATACCTTTTATGACACTGCAATTGCTGGCAGAAAAT
>JAAZML010000103.1 GCA_012798835.1 Clostridium sp. | reverse complement strand
TAGCCAAGTTTGGAAGGGATAAACGCTGAAAGCATCTAAGCGTGAAGCCCCCCCTAAGATGAGATATCCCACCGTAAGGGTAAGACCCCATGTAGACTACATGGTAGATAGGCCAGAGGTGTAAGTGCAGTAATGTATTTAGCTGACTGGTACTAATAGGTCGAGGGCTTGACCAAAAATGGCCTTTAGGTATACAAAGTATACCGAGAGGTTTAGGGAAAAACTAGGTAGAAGGTCTTTCAAAGGTCTTAACTGAGAGAATCCTCTTTAAATCTTGCTTTGAACATTATATATTTTTGAGGGTGTAAACCCTTGCAATGACAAGTTAACAATTTTCTGGTGGCTATAACAAGAAGGACACACCCGTTCCCATACCGAACACGGTAGTTAAGCTTCCTAGTGCCGATGATACTTGGATGGAGACGTCCCGGGAAAGTAGGTCGCTGCCAGATTTATATCAAAACTCTGTGAGTATATCGCAGAGTTTTGTTTTTGATGCAAAAATTTTAAAAGTTTATGGAATACACTCCTTATATGTAGTATAATGTCATATATAAAGAAAAATATGAAGGGGTGGGAATATGAGGTTTATACATGTTTTATCCTTTAAAGGTGCGGACTGTCTTATGAAACAAATGAGGGGAAACCATGAAAGCAGAAGAATACACTATTTTGGTTTGCAGGTAGTAATAGGGGCTATAGTTAAAGGATTTTTGTTACTTTTATTATCCGCAATGACGGGTACGCTTGTTTCCTCCATCGTAATAGTAATTACCTTTGTCCTGTTAAGAACTATTGCAGGCGGATACCATATGAACACATACGGAAAATGTATAGGCATTTCTCTTGGGATGTTCCTTATGTCGGCTGTTATCTCAAAATATACCCCGCATATGTGGAACGGATTTTCTATAAGGCTGATTTTGCTGCCAACTTTTGTACTTTCCTTCCTATCACTTGTAAAATGGGCACCAGCCGACAATCCCAATAGGCCAATAACTAGCAAAAAGGAGGCAAAGAAATTTAAAGCTTTGTCCATATTTTATATACTTGTGTGGTTTGCTATAAATTTGGTGCTAGTATACTTTAATCAGTACATGTTTTCGCTGGCCTTATGCTTTGGAGTAATTTTAGAAGTGTTTACTATAACGCCGCTAGGGATAAATTTTTTCACAAAACTAGAACATGGTATGGATTCAATTAAAAAATAAAGCGTTAAAAACAATAGTGAATATACCAGTAAAGCTACAATTAGGCAGATTCTTAAGTGCTTTACACAAAGGCTAAAAATGCGTAGAATAATGCAGTGAAAGCCTGTAGGGAACATATAAAAGATAAAATTCAACCTGATAACTTGCGTATGGGCTTTACAAAAGTGTATTAAAGTATTAAAATTATTAAAAGTATTTTTATTAATTAACAGGTAGGTAATCAGATTGAACAATTATGAGTTGCAAGAAAAAATAAACCAACTTAAGCTTGAAAGGGATGCCGTAATAGTTGCACACAACTACCAAATTGATGATGTGCAAAAAGTAGCCGATGTCATTGGCGATTCTTTGGCCCTCAGTAGATATTGTGCACAAAACAACAAAAAAGTTATTGTTTTTTGTGGCGTTCACTTTATGGCCGAAAGCGCAAAGATACTTTCGCCGGAAAAAACCGTACTACTGCCCGAAATAACTGCGGGGTGTCCAATGGCAGATATGATTACAGCTGAGGATTTAAAGAAAAAAAAGAAGGAATACCCACAGGCAAAAGTGGTATGCTACATAAACACGTCTGCTAGTGTCAAAGCTGAGTGCGATGTGTGCTGCACATCGTCCAACTTAATTAAGATAGTCAAATCAATAAAGGAAGAGGATATCTTATTTGTCCCCGATCAAAATTTGGGGAGCTACGCTGCTGCCGAGGTACCAGAAAAGAATATAATTTCGTGGCCCGGATACTGCATAACTCATCATAATTGTGGTGAGTCCGATGTAAAAAGAGCAAGGGAGCTTTACCCTGATGCTCTTATGCTTGCTCACCCAGAGTGTAGAGAACAGATCATAAGAGCGGCTGATTTTGTGGGCAGTACCAAGCAGATCATTGAATTTGCGGGTCGTTCGGATGCCAAAGAATTTATTATAGGTACGGAAATGGGGATTTTGTATAAATTAAAGAAAGACAATCCTGACAAAAGATTTCATCTGCTCTCAGATAAATTTATTTGCCCAGACATGAAAAAAACTACATTGCAAAGTGTTTATGAGGCATTACGGGGTATGAAATATGAAATTAATATTGATGAGGGTATCAGGCTAAAGGCAAAGACCGCCCTTGATCGTATGCTGGAAATCGGCTGATTTTCTTCACATATACCGGCAATAATTAAAAACACTTTACTTATATTAAGTTAACATGGATAAGGTATGTATATATGTAGCAAATGCCCTAATCGAAGTTTGTATCGCAATTAGCTTCTAACAGGGTCTTTGTAGTGCGGAATAAAAGAGCATATATCCAAGCCCTAAGACGGGGACAGGGGTATTATAAAGGTAGAATGCTATTATGTGCTCATTATATTAAGGGGGGAATTGGCTGCTTGGATGCTACTAGGTATTTAGTAGATTTCGACACGACAAAATTGGCCGCAGAGCAGTATGACATTATTATCATTGGCGGTGGTATAGCTGGGATTTACACAGCACTTGAGATACCCGAACAATACAGCATAGCAATGTTGGTAAAGGAGTCAATGGATACAAGCAATTCGGTACTTGCCCAGGGTGGGGTAGCGGCCCCCCTAGATAAAGACGATTCTCCCAGGTTGCATTTTAGGGATACCGTTTATGCCGGTGCAGGACTTTGCGATGAAAAAAGTGTATGGATTTTGGTAAATGAAGCAGCGGATAATATTAATGCTCTTTGTGGTTTTGGTGTTGATTTTGATAGGAAAGATGAGAAGAAGTTTTCTTTTTCAAAAGAGGGCGCTCATAGTAAAAGCAGGATTGTCCATGCAGGCGATACAACGGGCAAAGAAATATGCGATAAACTTATAAATGTAGCAAGGATGCGCAGGAATATAACTATCAAAGAAAAAACTTTGCGATCGATTTATTGACTGTGGACAATAACTGTAAAGGCGTTCTTGCATATGATGGAAATAGGGGGAGTTATATTGCATATGCCGCCGGTGCAATTGTTTGTGCGGCCGGAGGTTTTGGTCAGCTATACTCGAATACCACAAACCCTAGGGTAGCTACGGGGGATGGGGTGGCGATGGCCTACAGAGCGGGTGCTAAGATAATGAATATGGAATTCATACAATTTCACCCCACGGTGCTTTTCCACCCACAAAACAGAAGTTTTCTTATTTCCGAGGCTGTACGGGGCGAGGGGGCACTACTTAAAAATATACATGGCGAAAGATTTATGCCCAAGTATCACAGGATGGCTGAGTTGGCCCCGAGGGATGTAGTATCCAGATCAATTTTTGACGAAATTAAAAAAACGGGTTCCGACTGTGTATATCTTGATATAACATTTAAAAGCGAGGACTACATAAAAAGCAGATTCCCCAATATATACAGGGTTTGTAAGGGCTATGGAATAGATATATCTAAAAATTATATACCTGTGGCTCCTGCCGAGCATTACTGCATGGGAGGAATAAAGACCGATGTATGGGGATGCACGGATTTAAATGGGTTTTATGCATGCGGTGAAGCAGCATGCAGCGGAATACACGGAGCGAATCGCCTGGCAAGCAACTCACTCCTTGAAGGTCTGGTTTTTGGGCATAGGGTGGGACAGAAAATAGGTGAGTCATATTTTAGAAAACCCCGTATAGGTGATATGCACATAAAAGTGCAAACCAGGAAAAAAGCTGCGGATATAGATGTAGAAAAGATAAGGCGGGATATAAGAGAAATAATGACGAAATATGTTGGAATAATAAGAACGGGAGAGGGTCTTAGGGCAGCGGAACAAAGAATAAACCATTACACAAAGGAACTTGGGTTGATTAAAAATACGTGCATAGAACATTTTGAGCTTAGGAATATGCTCCTTTTATCAAGGCTTGTAATTGAATCGGCTATAGAGCGTACAGAAAGCCGAGGGGCCCATTTTAGAATGGATTTTCAGGAAACGGATGATATAAATTGGAAAAGGAATGTAATAAAAAAAAGAGTTTAGTACATACTAGTAAGGAAGGTGCGGACATATGCGGTACATGACGGATATGGATAAAATAATAATGAATGCCTTAAAAGAGGATATACCTTCGGGCGATATTACAACGGATAATATTATAGGTGAGAATTCCGAGTCGGAGGCAATATTAATTGCAAAGGATGACGGTGTTATAGCAGGTTTAAATGTAGCACAGAGAGTATTTTTGCTGTTGGACGATGGAATTATATTCAAAAAGGTTGCGGAGGAAGGGCAACAGGTCAAATGCGGGGATATTATCGCAACTGTAAGTGGTAATACTAGGGCTGTTTTGAAGGCAGAGAGGACAGCATTAAATCTTCTCCAAAGGCTTTCGGGTATTGCCACTGCAACAAGGAAACTGGTAGATAGGGTCGGGGATATCAAGGCGAAGGTAGTTGATACCAGAAAGACCACCCCAGGGCTTAGGATACTTGAAAAATATGCAGTAAGGGTTGGAGGAGGATATAATCATAGATTCAGCCTTTCAGACGGTGTGCTTATTAAGGATAACCATATAAAAGCTGCCGGGGGAATAAAAAACGCTATAGAGCATGTTAGAAATAGAATACCGCACACAATAAAAATTGAAATTGAAACCGAAACAATAGAACAAGTACAAGAAGCGTTGGATGCGGGAGCAGATATAATTATGTTTGATAATATGGGGCTTGACAAAATGAAGGAAGCTGTTAAAATAGTAAATGGTCGTGCGATAACGGAGGCATCGGGTAACATAAATGAGAATACAATATACGATATTGCATGTACAGGTGTAGGTATTATATCCGTTGGCGGCCTTACACATTCAGTAAATTCTTTTGATATAAGCATGGAAATAAATTGACTTAAAACACTTCTACAAAACTGTCTATAAAGATAGGTGTTGTGAGGGCTGTGGATAAGTGAATAACATATCCACAGCTTATGTGGGTTATTTATATTATTGTGAATATATTTTAGTAGAGCCCCCATGTATACGGGGTTTACAGCATTAGCATATAAAAAAACATATCCACAACCCTGTGGATATCCAAGTGTTTTATATGCTATTTTTGTTGAAAATGCGATTAACGTTATGGGATTGGCTTTATTTGCTGGAGGCGGTCGGGTATGGAAGGTCCGAACTGAGCATTTGAAGGATCCGCCCAAAAACTCTATTGTTATTTAATATTCCTTTATGGTTTGGAGCATCTAAAATATTTCCGCTCAACAAACTATCCATGGTAAAGCTGTTTTCACCCACACCAAAAATTTCTGTTCTAATTCCCCATTTATCTAAGCTTGCATTTTCCTCGCTGACTACCTCATCATATTGGCTTAGGATATTCCCAACCTGAATTGAACTGTTCAGACCCTTATTTATCATACGGCCGAATGTTTCGCTAAATAGCTCATTGTCGGGCATCAGGTTTTTTATTGATTGATCATCATAATAATTTTCTGCAATGGATGCTAAGATAGATCCCCTATGGGGTACAGAAAGAAATATGATTTTGTTGATATCATTATTTTCTATATAACCCCTGCTGCTGGAATAATACCTTGCCACAAGCCCGCCCATGCTATGGGTGATCAGATCAAATTTTGTGACCTGTATACCGTTATTTAAAAATTCCCTTTTTTGGTTTTGTAGAAACAGGGCCAGCTCTTCCGAGGCAAAATCAACCCCCAAAGTGGAATCGTATGCAATTGCATTACAGCTGTAGCCCTTATCTATAAGAAAGTCGCCGAGGTTATCGAATACATTAGGGCCCTCACGATACCCATGCACAAAAATAATGGGAACAGGCACCAGATCAATTTTTTTTACCGACTTTTTATTAGTTCCCGATATTGTAGCAGTTATATCGGCGGTAAGCCCATTTGGTTCTGGGGAAAAATAGGTTGGGGGGGTGTAAGCAACAATGCATTCACCGTTGCGATTAGTGGATAAAGATGGGGATTGTATAAGCCCCACTCCATTGTCCACGGAAAAATCAATTGGCATGTTCGGGATCGGTCTTCCGGTCGAATCCTTTATCTCGGCCTTTAAATAGACCTTATTAGAGGGTTCTGAGGCGAAGGCCCTGGCATACATATTTATCTGGCTTAGGAAAATGTCCAGTTCATTTTTTTTGTAAAATGTTCGATAAAAAACACCAGAAAAATATTCAAAGTGAACGGATACAATAAAGATTACGAAAATTAATACTAAAAAGATTTTATTTTTGAATAATGAACGCATAAAATCAGCCCTTCCGGATATGTTCGATTTAATTATAGCATTTTGAAAACATATTATAAACATGAAACAATCGGAATATAAAAGAAAATGGTGGAAAAAAAGATCGACTTCCTGCTTATAAATGCGTATTTCTTAAACACATTTGCTTATCTAAAGCTTTTTGCAACTTTTATAATACAATTTCCATTCATTAAATAAGTTTTTACGGGGAAAATACAAGTAAAATATAAATAGGGAGATGAAAGAATGAAGGTTAGGGATAAAATGACAAAGACAATTGCATATGTAAATCCTGATTCAAATATGGTGGAGGTAGCACAGCTTATGCAAAAGCATAATGTCGGCTCCGTTCCTGTATATGAAAACGGGATTGTCGGGATTGTTACCGATAGGGATATCGTTGTAAGAAATGTTGCCCATGGTAGGACCCCAAAAGATACTAAAGCGCAGGATGTAATGACCAGCCAGGTTACAACAGTGACACCGGATATGGATATTAGCGAGGTAACAAGGATAATGTCCGAAGAACAGATACGCAGAGTACCTGTCGTTGAAAATGATAGAATTGTTGGAATGCTTTCTTTGGGGGATATTGCTTCGGATATAAGGTTCGACATGGAAGCCTCCGAGGCTTTATGCGAAATATCCAAGCCGTCCAAGCCTTTTAGGATTTAAGCAGGGAATACAAAAAGAGGTATCCGGGCTCCTTCTTCGTACTATGGTATGCATTTAGGGATTGGGATTTGATGATGAAAAAATTACATCAAATTAATATAACAAATATGAAGATAATAATAATGCATGCATAGCTTTCGGATCCGGGATATAATGCTTGCGGCAAAGGAGGCAAATACAATGGCTAGAAGTAGAGGTACAATGTCAGAGCGGCTAAAGGAAGAGATCGCAAAGGAGCTTGGGGTATATAATACAGTTGAAAAAGAAGGCTGGGGTGCAGTAACTTCAAGGGATTGCGGGAATATAGTCAAAAAGGCCATAGAGATGGCCGATAGAAACCTCGAAAGCAGGTAGTAATTGCCTTAACAATCAGGGGGCTGGTGAAAACCAGCCCTTTACATATATTAAAATTTAATTAGCCAGCCAGATAATGATATATAAAACTACTATTCTGGGGGGAATGTTTCTATCGATATTTTTAATACTTACAATTATTTTGACAATAAAATGCAACTACCTCTGCAGAACTTCTTGCAATGCTTTTAGGTTCCTTTGAATACAAACGGGAAGCAGGACAGATGATATGGAAATTATGTTAAAAAAGCGGAAGAACTGGACCTTATACGCCCATGGGGTGATTATAATCTTGAAAAACTAGCCAAATTATAATATCATAATATACAAAATTGATATCCTAGGAGGAACATTTCCGTGAGAAAAATATTATCGGTACTTGTAATACTAGCAATTATTTCGACAATGGGTTTTTTGGTGAATGCAAAAAGTATTGATGACATAGTCGGGGTTAATCCGGATGTTAAAAAGGTAAATGAAAAGCTAACAGAGCTGCAAGAG
>JAAZML010000113.1 GCA_012798835.1 Clostridium sp. | reverse complement strand
TGATACTTCCAAGAAATACCTTTGAGGTATTGGATCCTCCTTGTCCAGTATATCACTTATTTTTTCGCTCACAAACTTGCAATCGTCAATTTTAATTCCTTCTGGCTTATCAATGTAGATTCTTAAATAATACTCGGGACCCTCCTTTAAAAATTCTACATCTACTAGCTCTATGGAATGATCGTTCACAATAGGGCTAGCTATTTTAGTTACAAACTTTTCAATTTCTTTTCTTGTCATACCAACCTCCGATATAATTATCTCTTTTGGCATCATTTTCACTTAAGCCTTATGGGCTTTGCCCCCATAAAACCCTAGTTAATACGAAAGAGTGGGGTGGCCCACTCTTTCGCACTAAGTAATTATTAGCTTTAGTCCAAAAGTATTATAACATTATTATTTGTAAATATCAACATTTTATCAACAATAATTTTGTTTGCATATAAAGCTAACCAAACAAGCTAATTTGATTACTCTCTGACATTCCGGAGAAGCAGCCGCTTTGACGTAGAATTTCTATCACGGTTTTACTAACCTTGGCTCGATCTCTAACGTCTTCAACAGATAAAAATTCGCCATTATTGCGTGCCTCAAAAATCCTTTGCGCTGCTGTCTTTCCCAGCCCCTGTAAAGCATTCAGGGGAGGTAGAATCCCATCCGGGGTCACTTGAAACTTTATTGGATCCGATTTATAAATATCCATGGGTAAAAAATTAATTCCTCTAGCATACATTTCATTTGTAACCTCAAGGATTGTAAGAACATTCTTTTCCTTTTGGGTTATATCGTTTCCCTTTTGTTCAATTTCGCGTATAGAGTTTTTCACCTTATGCTGACCATTACACATGATACCCGCATCGAACTCATCTGCCCTTACCGTAAAATAGGTGGCGTAAAACGCCTCTGGATAATAAACTTTAAACCATGCAAT
Source organism: Clostridium sp. (assembly GCA_012798835.1). GTDB lineage: Bacteria > Bacillota > Clostridia > Acetivibrionales > Acetivibrionaceae > Hungateiclostridium. The sequence goes on along the minus strand of JAAZML010000113.1, from coordinate 66,060 downwards.
CCTAAAAGCCATCATAACATACGCTGCTGCATGGGCTTTGGGAAACATATACTTTATCTTTTTACATGATTCAGTATACCAATTTGGGATATTGCTGTCCCTCATTGCCTTTTCATACTCCTCCTTAAGACCTTTCCCTTTCCTCACATCTTCCATAATCTTAAAGGCTATTTTATTGGGAATTCCACGGTGCATCAAATACAGCATAATGTCATCCCTTGTACATATAACCTCTAAAAGTGTTGCAATACCGTCCCTTATAAGTTCTTGAGCATTATTTAGCCACACATCAGTCCCGTGCGAAAGCCCCGAGATCCTAATAAGCTCTGCAAAAGTCGTCGGCCTAGTGTCGACCAGCATTTGTCTTACAAACTTTGTTCCAAATTCGGGAATTGCCAAGGTGCCCACCTCACTATTTATATCCTCGGGCTCAATCCCCAACGGTTCTGTACTACTAAAAATACCCATTGTAACCTTTTCTCCTATTGGTATATCCCTAGCATCTATGCCTGTCAAATCCTCTAACATTTTTATAACTGTTGGATCATCATGACCCAAGATATCTAATTTAAGGAGTCTCCCACTTATTGAGTGATAATCAAAATGCGTCGTAATAACATTTGATTTTATATCATCCGCTGGTCTTTGTATCGGGCAAAACTCGTATATTTCCTTGTCTTGGGGAACAATCATGACACCGCCCGGGTGCTGACCCGTAGTTCTTTTTATGCCTGTACAGCCCTTTATAAGCCTGCCAATCTCCGCATTAGTTTTAATCATTTCCCTGTCATCAAGATAATTCTTTACAAACCCGTAGGCTGTTTTATCCGCTATAGTTGCTATGGTGCCAGCCCTGTACACATTACCCTCCCCAAATAGTTCTTCTGTATATCTATGGGCAATTGGCTGGTAATCACCGGAAAAATTCAAGTCAATGTCAGGCTCTTTATCCCCGTCAAACCCTAGGAATGTCTCAAAGGGTATATCATACCCATCCCTTTTTAATTCTTTGCCACACACTGGACAACCCTTCGCAGGAAGATCAAAACCGCATCCATATCTTCTGTCTTGGACAAATTCGCAATACTGGCAGCTATCGCATACATAATGGGGCGGGAGCGAATTAACTTCGGTTATACCAGTGAGATATGCTACAAAAGATGAGCCTACCGATCCCCTAGAACCAACAAGATAACCATCCTCCAAGGATTTTGACACAAGTTTTTGTGCAATAATATACATAACTGAAAAACCATTCTTTATAATTGAGTCAAGTTCCTTTTCCATGCGTTTTTGAACAATTTGAGGCAGCTTTTCTCCATAAAGTTCCCTTGCCATCTTTTCCGATAAAAGCCTTATCTCATTCTCTGCACCTTCAATTTTAGGTGGAAAAGTCCCATCCGGTATAGGCACAATATCCTCGCACATATCAGCAATAAGGTTTGTATTGGTAATAACTACTTCATGGCATTTATCTTCTCCAAGATACAAGAACTCATCTAGCATTTCCTCAGTTGTCCGAAAATACAAAGGGGCCTGATTATCCGCATCGGAAAAACCCTGGCCTGCCATAAGGATCCTTCTGAACACTTCGTCTTCAGGATCCATAAAATGAACATCACAGGTAGCTACCACCGGTTTATTGTATTTATCCCCCAGTGCAACAATTTCCCTATTTATGTCCCTTAGTTGTTCCCAGCCGTCCACCGTGCCATTATTCATAAGAAATTCATTATTGCCGAGGGGTTGTATCTCTAAGTAATCGTAAAATTTAGCTATTCTTGCGATCTCCTCGTCACTTTTGTTGTTTATAATTGCTCTGTAGAGCTCTCCGGCTTCGCATGCACTCCCTAGTATAAGACCCTCTTTGTATTTCATTAATAGTTTTTTGGGTACTCTTGGTCTTTTATAAAAATATTTAAGATGGGATTTGGATATGATTTTATAAAGATTTTTAAGCCCAATATGGTTTTTAACTAGTATAATTGCATGGTAAGAAGAATACGATTTAAAATTTTTATCACTGTCATTTATATTGCCATCAATACTATCAATTGTGGTTATTCCTTTTTCTTTAAAAACTTTAATGCATTTTTTTAAGATGCCTGCGCAGGCTGTGGCATCGTCAACAGCCCTGTGGTGATTCTTTAATTCTATACCTAGATGTTTGGCAACAATGTTTAACTTATGCCTCCTAAGTTCAGGAAACATCTGCCTTGAAAGCTCTAGGGTATCTATAATCGGGTTGTTTAGCTCCACCCCTATCCTATGCAAGTAATGTCTTATAAAACCAATATCAAAAGAAGCATTATGTGCCACCAATGCGCATCCTTTTGAGAACTTTAAAAATTCAGGTAGAACAGTTTCTATTGTAGGTGCTTCTTTTACCATAGCATCCGTAATACCCGTAAGCTTTGTAATAAATCCCGGTATTGGAATCTGCGGATTTACAAGGCTACTATACCTGTCGATTACCTCCCCATTTCTCAGCTTCACAGCACCAATTTCGGTAATTCTATCCTTACTAGAGTTAAGACCTGTTGTCTCTATATCAAATACAACAAAATCATCGTCAAAGGAACGCTCATCTGCACCATAAACAATAGGTGCCGCATCGTCTAAAAGATATGCTTCTACTCCATAAATAATCTTTATATTATTCCTCTTTCCAGCCTCAAAAGCCTCTGGATATGCTTGGACCACACCGTGATCGGTTACCGCTATGGCCTTATGCCCCCATTGTGCGGCTCGCTTTACCATTTCCTTAACAGGTGTGATGGCATCTAATGCACTCATTTGCGTATGCAAATGAAGCTCTACCCTCTTTTTATTATAATTATCTTCCTTGGCATTTTTGTGAACCTGTATGACATCTTTGGCTATCACAACCGGTTCCTTTGAAAACCTATCGTACTGCGCCTCCCCTTTGATTTTTACCCAAGTCTTTTCTTTCAACCTTTCAAGGGCGGGTCCTTGTTTGTTTTTGTTTAGGAATATTTTTACAGTAATTGAGCTTGTATAATCCGTAACATCAAATATGCATAGAATTTTTCCACTTCTAAGTATACGTGTTTGTGTATTTATAATTTCCCCGCATATAGCAATCCTGCCGGAATCCTGGGTTACGTCCTGCATACTTGTTATCATGTCGTCGAAGTCTTTACCCAAAATTATTTGTGAACCCCTTCCCCTGCCATCCGGAGTGTAAGTCCCCGTAGATTCTGATACCAAGGCTTGGCTTTCTAAATTATTCATAACTATATCTGTTACAATTTTTGTTTCCTCATTTTCCTTATGCTCTATATAGCGATTTATTCTTTCCTCGCTAATTGCATAATCTACAAACTCGACCCTTATTGATAACCCAAAACTCTCTTTTAATATTTTTTCTATTAAGGCATCACATTTATTGTTTTTTAAAATTTCTCCTCCCCTTGTTTTGAGGTAAACATAGAGCTTTTTGCCTTCCATACTACAGGTACACCCAGTTAGTAAGCCTCGGCTAAGAGCAATATTTTTTCTCACAATATATAAAACACTTTCCCAATACTCTATAAATATTTCATTAGCGGTAATATCCACATCAAACAAAACTTTAATACAAACATTCTCCAATCCCAAAGCACCTTCCAACATTTCCCCCGCACTATCTAATACCTGCGCAGGTATCAGATTACAAGATACGATCTGAATTTCAAGTTTTTTCGATTTTTTGTATAGCTTGACCCGTTGAACTTTGGCATCACTAAAATGCTTCTTGATAATACCACTATGTCCCACTTCCGGAAATACTTCTGGAAATTTTCTTTTTTTCTTTAGTACGTTTTCCATGGCAAGACCCCTTCTTTTCTCTGCTACATCCCCAATACCTCTTTTACTAATACATCCACAACTTCCTCCTGAGGGACTTTTTTTATTATCTCCCCCTTTTTAAAAAGAAGTGCTTCCCCTTCGCCCCCTGCTATTCCAATATCCGCCTCCTTGGCTTCACCTGGTCCATTTACCGCACACCCCATAACAGCGACCTTTAGGGTTTTATCTAATCCCATCAGACGCCTTTCCACCTCTTGGGCTATTTTTATAAGATCTATCCGGCACCTTCCGCAGGTAGGGCAGGAAATAATCTCTATTCCCTGCTTTTTAATACCTAGGGATTTTAATATTTCATAACCCACCCTAATTTCTTCCCTGGGATCTCCCGTGAGGGATACTCTAATTGTATCCCCTATACCCTCGGCTAATAAACACCCTAAGCCTACACAGGATTTAATGGTGCCCCCAAAAAGGGTTCCCGCCTCGGTAACGCCGATATGGAGGGGATAATCTATCCTTTCTGATATTTCCCTATATGCGGCAATGGTCATCGGAACACTGGATGATTTTAGGGAAATTATGATGTTGCCAAAATCCAGCCCCTCCAGTATACGCACATGTCCTAAGACACTTTCCACCATTGCATGGGCCGTCACTCCATACTTTGCTATTAAATTCTTTTCCAAGGATCCAGCATTTACTCCTATGCGAATGGGTATCTCCCTTTGCTTTGCAACATCCACAACCTTTTTGACCCTTCCAATATCGCCGATATTACCGGGGTTTATTCTTATCTTGTCGGCCCCATTTTCCATGCTTGCTATTGCAAGCCTATAATCAAAATGGATATCCGCAACTAGGGGTATTTTCATGGAGCGTTTTATGCTTTTTAATGAGTCCGCAGCACTATCGTCCGGCACCGCAAGCCTTATTATATCGCATCCCTCTTCCGTAAGTACCCTTACCTGATCGGTGGTGGAGGCAACATCCCTTGTATCGGTATTTGTCATTGACTGTACAGAAACGGGTTCCCCACCCCCGATAAAGATTCCTCCAACCCTAATTTTTTTGGTCCTTTTTCGCCTAATACATTCCATTTATTGTTTCTCCCTCATTTAACAATGAATCTCATTATATCGTTGGCCATCACAAATATCGACAGACCTATCAAAATAAAAAATCCTATTGACGCAATCACAGCTTCTTTATCTGCGGGTATTTTTTTTCTACTTACACCCTCAATAATCAATATTAAAAGCTTACTTCCATCCAGTGCTGGAAAGGGAACTAGGTTTGTGGCCCCAATTGCGGCACTTATTAACCCTGTCCATAAAAGAATATTTAAAAACGCATCCATAAATGTCTCACTGCTTTTAGCAACCTCATTCATGGTACTGACAATACCTACAGGCCCTGTCATATCCCTAAAAGATACCTTCCCTGTTATTAGCCAATACAAGCTGTAAGGAACCATCCGGATATTTGAAAAGGTAAAACCCGCAGCACTTCCCATTGTGCCAAAAAGTCCTCCTCCATCGGCCCTAGAAAACATTATCCCAAGGGAATAGTTCTCGCTATACTCGGGCGTAATATTTAAAATTTCCCTTCTGCCTTGCCTTTCGAAGTAAACATCAATAGCTGCCTCCCCGTTTTCTCGCAGGACAGCTTTAATTTCCTCTATGCTCGTTACCCCTATATCGTTTAGGGATACTATTTTATCACCCTGCTGCATACCCGCCTTTTCTGCTGGGGAACCGCTTATGAAATCTGATATAATATTTGTTTCCCCTTCTACGTTATTGGCGTAAAACCCCAAATGATAGTCTCTTTCAATTTTAGGCGTGATATCTGTTTTGATGGTTTTCCCATCCCTTTTAATCTTTATTTGGGTTGGTTCGCCCTTTGTTATATGCAAAAATAGTATTACCTCCGTGGGATCATATATATGCTTATTAGCATAGCCTACAATCTTATCCCCGCTCTTGATACCCATATTATAAGCGGCGGAATCCACATCAACTTGGCTTACAACCCTTGTATTATAACCAGTTGCAGAATATACAATGGTAATAATTAGGAAGGCTAGAAAAAGATTTGCTAAAGGCCCTGCTGCTATAACTGCAGCCCTAACCCATACAGGCTTGTTGATAAATGCCCTTTCGCTTTCTGATTCTTCTTCCTCTCCCTCCATCTTTACGTATGCAAGTATTGGAAACAGTCTTAGGGAATATGTCGTTTCTCCCTTTGTAAAACCAAAAAGCCTGGGCCCTACAAAAAGAGAAAACTCCTTAACTTTTATACCCGCCAATTTTGCAACAGTAAAATGTCCCAACTCATGGATCATAACAATTAGATTAAACGCCATAAAAACCATTAAAAGTCTCATATAAAACCTCCTTCAAAAGTATTAGTATCCAATATATCTATTATCCCTTTTAATTCGCTCCCTCACCCAAGAATCAACCTCAATTATATCACAAAGACTAGGATCCATCTTAACACAATGATCTCCCATCGCTTTTTCAATAACTCTTGGAATATCCAAGAAGCGGATTTTATTTTCTATGAATAATTGTACAGCTTTCTCGTTTGCCGCATTTAATACTGCCGGCATAGTGCCCCCGAGCCTTAGTGCATCGTAAGCAAGTCTAAGGCAGGGGAAAGTTTCCATATCGGGGGAAGCAAAGGTAAGAGAATTGTATTTGGCAAAATCAAGCTTGGCAAACTTATTGGGCAGACGTTTTGGGTATGTAAGTGCCAACTGTATAGGAAGTTTCATATCCGGAGCCCCCAGTTGCGCCATTACTGCGCCATCTGCATATTCCACCATTGAGTGAATAACACTTTGAGGATGGATTAACACTTCAATCCTATCCAAAGGTATTCCAAAAAGCCATCTTGCCTCTATAACCTCTAGACCTTTATTCATCATTGTAGCCGAATCAATACTTATCTTATTTCCCATACTCCAATTTGGATGCTTTAGCGCCTCTTCCACAGACACATCCCCGAGTTCATCTTTTTTTCTTCCCCAAAATGGACCACCTGATGCGGTCAATATAATTTTTGCTACATCCTTTATATTGTTCCCCATTAAGCATTGAAAAATAGCCGAATGCTCGCTGTCTACAGGAAAGATGTTTACACCCCTTTTAAAGGCCTCTCCCATAACAATTGAACCTGCAGTAACAAGTGTTTCCTTGTTTGCAAGTGCAATATCTTTACCATTTTTAATGGCCTCCATTGTGGGAATAAGGCCTGCAACTCCTACAATGGAAGAAACAACAGTCTTAACATTCTCTATAGATGCCACTCTTTTAAATCCCTCAATGCCACTTAATACCTCAACGGAGATCCCTGAAAGCCTTGAATTTAAAATCTTCGCATAATCCTCATTCATTACCGCTATTATACTGGGATTAAATTCTCTGACCTGTTTTTCTAAAAGATCAATATTTGTATTTGCTGCCAATCCTTCAACCTTTATATTAAGATGTCTTGCAACATCCAAAGTTTGAGTGCCTATAGAACCTGTAGAACCCAAAATCGAAATTCTCTTTACCATCCATGTCTCCTTTGGTCTATTAGTATTCCGCTTCTTTATAATGCTTATATTTCACTAAGCTCATGATATGACATAAACAGCCTAATATAAGATTTACACGAGCGGTTTATAAAATCCGTTGTCCATTAGTGCCATATTTAACTAAATAATAAAGCTAAAATAAAAATAAACTATGGGAGCGGTAAACAATATACTATCTAATCTGTCGAGTACCCCTCCGTGTCCAGGCATAATATTTCCAAAATCTTTGATCTTCGTGTATCGTTTTATGGAGGAGGCACCCCAATCACCCATCTGGGATATGACTCCGCATATAGCTCCTAATATAATAAAGTGGTTTGGAGGAATAAAGCCAATGTATTCCCTCATATTTAGATATATTCCATAAAGCAGAGTGATTAGTACACAACCCACAACTCCCCCTATTGCCCCCTCAACTGTCTTTTTAGGGCTTATGGAGGGCAAAAGTTTCCTCTTCCCAAAAATACGTCCCGAAAAATATGCAAATGTGTCGGTGGCAAAGGCGCCAATAAAAATAAACCATATGAAAAAGAAACCATTTTTCATATTGGCGGTGAGCACAATAAACGAAAGAAGAAATACTATGTAGAACACTGCAAAAAAGGTTAGGGAAATATCTACTATATTATATTCTTTATTTAAAAATATAATATAAAACATAAGAATTATCATTACAGAAAATATACCCATAGCCAGTATTCTTAACGAGTATATATGTTTAAAAAAATCTAAAAAATTCGTAGTAAAACTAGTAAAACAAAGCACCAATATATAAAGGCATGATAGGTAACCTGCAAATTTAGCAGGTCTATATTGTGCTTTTTCAATTGCTTTGAAATACTCATGCATTGCAATTATTGATATAACAAATACCGCCAAGCCCAAAATTGTTTTTCCTAAACATACGATGGCAATAAGCATGAAAATTGCCACAGCCGCACTCGCCACCCTTGTCTTAAGCAATCTTATATCCCTCCAAATCGTCTATTTCTAATCTGGTAATCTAAAATAGCCCCAATCATATGCTTTTCTTGAAAATCGGGCCATAAAACTTCGGTGTACCACAGCTCAGTATAAGCCGATTGCCACAACAAAAAATTACTTAATCTCTTTTCCCCACCGGGTCTAATCAGAAGATCCAACTCTGGCATTCCTGCAGTATAAAGCCTATCCTCTAACATTTTTTTACTAATTGTATCGGGTCTTATTTTTCCGCCAAGTATATCCCCCGCCATTTTTCTTATGGCATTTATTATTTCATCCCTGCCCCCATAATTTAATGCTATGTTCAACGTCAACCCGGTGTTTTTTGACGTTAGTCTGGTGACCCTTTCTATCTCTTTTTTTATTTCTGTACTGAATATGCTTGTATCTCCTATGGTCTGAATACGAACATCCTTGCCACCTATATGCGTTTCGGCATTTTTTAAGTATTCAAGAAGCAGTGACATCAATGCATCGACCTCTTTTTGGGGACGACTCCAATTTTCAGTGGAAAAAGCATAAACAGTTAGGTACTTTATGCCTATTTTCCCACAAAAAGTTGTTATCTTTTTTAGGGTTTTTGCGCCTTCCCTATGGCCTAAGGAACGCGGAATCATTCTTCTTCTTGCCCATCTACCGTTTCCATCCATAATTATAGCAATATGCTTCGGCAAATTATTATAGTCTATATCGGTTCTTCTCTTTTTTTTGAGTAATCCCCTAATAAAGCCCATCTCACCCTCCATTGACCCCATTATATCTTTTTTGTTGCAATTATTATCTCATTATATATATAAGCCCGATTAAAATCAACATTCCCATGATATTATAAACCCCCCTATAATTTAGAGGGGTTTGCAAACAGTAATCACTAAACCTTCTTCTCCCTTATCGGTTACGTTTACCACCCTAAAGGAGGGGTCTATTTCTTTGGGACGGGTCTTGGGCTCTGATGTCAATCGGATAGCGGCAATATTTCTTCCCGCCTCACTTAACATAATTTTTGCATCTCCCAATACAAACCCTATTATGCTTCTTGGCTCCATATTCTTAAACCTCAAGTATCTCCTTTTCCTTCGACTGGATTATATCATCGATTTCCTCTGTGTACTTATCTGTAATCTTTTGAATATCCTTTTCAGAATTTCTAAGTTCGTCTTCCGTAATTTCACTGCTTTTCTCCAGTGATTTCATTTGCTCAATTCCATCCCGTCGGATGGATCTTATGGATATTTTGGCTTCCTCGCCAAATTTTCTAACCGTCTTTGTTAGCTCTTTTCTCCTCTCCTCAGTAGGGATGGGAAAAACTAATCTTATAACCTTACCATCATTGTTGGGGTTTATCCCCAAATCTGATTTTAAGATTTCCTTTTCGATATCCTTTAGAACATTAGAATCCCAGGGCTGTATAACTATTACCCTAGGTTCCGGTATGGATACACTAGCCATTTGATTAATAGGTGTAGGAGTTCCGTAATAATTAACCATTATTCTATCAAGAATAGATGCATTGGCCCTGCCCGCCCTTATGGTATTGAGCTCATCCTTCAGCACGCCTATGGTTTTACCCATTTTCTCTTCAATAACCCTATACTCTTCTCTTGACATGATACATTCCTCCTTATTTTTTTACATTACCGTTGTACCAATACACTCGCCTAGTACAACCTTAATAATATTTTCTGGGTTGTCCAAACCAAAAACTATAATCGGAATACTATTATCTTTGCAAAGTGAAGCTGCCGTCGAATCCATAACACCTAATTCTTTGTTTAACACATCCAAAAAAGATAATTTGTCGAACTTTTGGGCATTGGGATTCTTATGGGGATCACTGTCATATACACCGTCTACCTTTTTTGCTAAAAGTATGACCTCTGCGTCAATCTCGGCCGCCCTCAATGCTGCCGTGGTATCGGTTGAAAAATACGGATTGCCCGTGCCGCACGCGAAAATAACTATCCTGTTCTTTTCAAGATGTCTTACTGCCTTCCTCCTTATGTAGGGCTCTGCTATCTGTCTCATATCTATAGCCGTCTGAACCCTAGTTGGAACCCCGTGGGATTCTAAAGCATCCTGAAGACCAAGAGCGTTGATAACCGTAGCAAGCATTCCCATATGATCGGCTGTGGTACGATCCATTCCTTTTCCTTTCCTTCCCCTCCAAAAGTTGCCTCCCCCGACCACAATAGCTATCTCTACCCCGAAAGCATGAACATCTTTAATTTTTGAGCAGACTTCATTTACTGTATCCGTATCAATTCCGTGTCCTCGTTTCCCGGCTAAGGCCTCACCACTTATTTTTAACATAATTCTTTTATATTTGGTCTTTTGCATAAAAGATATTCCCCCGCTCTTTAATGTTATTCTAACACACAACAACCTTGATTAAAACCCATATCAATAACTTTGGTATAAAACCCCTTGGGATTTTTATTTCTTACTCGAAAAGAACCTTTCCTTGCACTAGGCAAATTGTTTTCGTTGGCTTAACCTATAAAGAAGGAACATATAAACATTTATATGTTCCTTCTTTATATCTATTTGATTAGTTGCCCATCTGTTTTGCAACCTCTTGTGCAAAATCCTCTTCCTTTTTTTCTATTCCCTCGCCTCTTTCGTATCTTACAAACCTTCTAATATTTATATTTTCCCCTATAGCTGCAATCTTTTCATTTAATAGTTGCTGAATTGTTTTGTCCGGATCCTTAATCCATGGCTGCTCCAAAAGACATATTTCTTTAAAATACTTGTCTATTCTACCCTCCACCATTTTATCGATAATTTTCTCAGGTTTTCCCTCATTCAGTGCCTGGGTTTTTAGAATCTCTTTTTCCTTTTCAATTCTATCTGTTGGAACCTCTTCTCTGGCTATGTATTCGGGTTTGCTTGCTGCAATGTGCATTGCGATGTCCCTTACGAAAGTTTTAAATGCTTCATTTTTTGCTGCAAAATCAGTCTCTATATTAACCTCAACCAGAACGCCAATTCGCCCGTCACCGTGAATATAGGAACCGACTAGACCCTCAGCCGCTATTCTCCCGGCCTTTTTTGCCACAGCGGCCAAGCCCCTTTCCCTTAGAATCTCGACAGCTTTATCCATATCCCCTTCGGACTCCGTAAGTGCCTTTTTACAATCCATCATACCCGAACCAGTTCTTTCTCGAAGTACTTTTACCATTTTGGCAGTAATCAATCGAATCCCTCCAAGCCTTCTTAATTTTTAAGTCTATAATAAAAATATTATTTACAGTTAAACCGTATTTTAAACCCACTTATACCAATAAACTTAGCAGGCCATCAGTATATTAGCCTATTTTGTCCCACCAAGAATGATATCTAAACTCTAGTCCCTGTTCACAGGAACTAGAGTCCATATTTACTATTTTGCTACGGGTTCTTTTTCTCCGGCATCCTTCTCGCCCTGCACTTCATTCCTTACTTCCTCTGTTGCTGAGGGCACATCGGATACCTCCTCATCTACAGATAATTGTTCACCTTGTCTACCCTCAATTACAGCATCTGCAATTGTAGCCGATATTAACTTTACCGCTCTGATTGCATCGTCATTTCCCGGAATTACATAATCAATTTCATCGGGATCACAATTGGTATCAACAATTGCAACTATAGGTATCCCAAGTTTTCTTGCCTCTAATATAGCAATCCTTTCTTTTCTAGGATCCACTACAAATAGTGCTCCTGGGAGTCCCCCCATATCTTTAATCCCGCCAAGATACTTTTCTAACCTGTCCATTTCCGCCCTAAGCTTTATAACTTCTTTCTTGGGCAAAACATCAAATATGCCTTCCTCTTCCATTTTTGTAAGTTCTTTTAATCTGTTTATTCTTCCTTTAATTGTTTTAAAGTTGGTTAACATTCCGCCTAACCATCTTGCGTTTACAAAGAATTGTCCGGAGCGTTGAGCTTCCTCTTTAATGGAATCTTGAGCCTGCTTTTTGGTTCCTACAAAAAGAACCGGCTGGCCGTTCATTGCCACCTCTCGAATAAAATGATAGGCCTCCTCAATCTTTTTTACAGTTTTCTGTAAATCAATGATATAGATGCCGTTCCTCTCTGTAAAAATATATTCAGCCATTTTTGGGTTCCATCTTCTTGTCTGATGACCAAAATGAACACACGCCTCCAATAATTGTTTCATTGAAACAACTGCCATTACAATACACCTCCATCAGTTTTATACCTCCGTAGCTATCACCCTCATAGGACACCCGAGGGCACCATCCTATAAGTCAAGTCTACGTGCGTATTTTCCGTTTAGTAGTATAACACATCTCCCGCATTTTATCAACAGTAACTTTGGGGTAACCATTTCGAAAAAATTGTAAGCACTTGTTGACAACTCCCTCACACTACTTTAGAATGATTATGTATTTTTTGAAATTTATTAAGATTAGAAGGGGATTTATGTGGAAAACATTAGGAATGATATAAGAAATATCGCAATAATAGCCCATGTTGATCACGGAAAAACAACATTAGTTGACGCAATGCTTAAACAAAGCGGCATATTTAGAAAAAACGAGCAAGTTCTTGAAAGGGTTATGGATTCAAACGATTTAGAAAGAGAAAGGGGAATAACAATCCTTTCTAAAAACACCGCAGTATACTATAAAGATGTTAAAATAAACATCATAGATACCCCCGGACATGCCGATTTCGGTGGAGAAGTTGAACGCGTTTTAAAAATGGTTAACAGCGTTTTGCTGTTGGTGGATTCTTTTGAAGGTACAATGCCCCAGACAAAGTTTGTATTAAAGAAAGCCTTGCAGCTTAATCTAAGGCCTATAGTTGTCATAAATAAAATCGATAGACCCGAAGCACGACCGCTGGAGGTAATAGATGAAGTCTTGGAGCTGTTTATGGAACTCGAGGCCAACGATGAACAACTAGACTTTCCCATCGTATATACCTCATCTAGAGAGGGGTATGCTACAACAGATCTGAATGAAAAATCGAAAAACCTTATTCCTTTATTTGAGGTTATAATTGACAATGTCCCCCCCCCAAAGGGCTACATGGATAAACCGCTGCAATTTTTAGTCTCAAATATAGATTATGATGAATATATTGGGAGAATAGCTATTGGTAGAGTCGAAAGGGGCGAGATCCATTCAGGTCAATCGGCCATTTTATGCAGGAAGGATGGAAGCTTTGCGGATGTTAAAATCAGCAAACTTTATACCTTCGATGGCCTCAAAAGGAATGAAACTTCCAATGCTGCGATGGGAGATATTATAGCAGTCGCTGGTATGGGGGATGTTACCATCGGCGAAACAATATGCGACTTAGCCAACCCCGAACCGCTTCCCTTTATTGATATTGATGAACCAACCATATCCATGACCTTCAGTGTAAATGACAGCCCCTTTGCAGGGCAGGAAGGCTCCTTCGTCACATCTCGCCATTTAAGGGATAGGCTTCTCAAGGAACTGGAGACAAATGTAAGCCTTAGGGTAGAAGAAACCGAATCCCCTGATTCCTTTGTCGTATCCGGCAGGGGCGAACTTCACCTTTCCATCCTAATTGAAACTATGAGACGCGAGGGCTATGAATTTCAAGTATCCAAGCCCACTGTAATAGTAAAAGAGGTGGAAGGCAAAAAACTGGAGCCAATAGAACACCTTACCATTGATGTTCCAGAAGATTTTATGGGCACTGTTATGGAGAAGCTTGGGGATCGCAAGGCCGAGTTAATCAATATGCTTTCCGCCCAGCAGGGTTATATGAGATTGGAGTTTAAAATCCCCACCAGGTGCCTTATAGGCTATAGATCAGAATTTTTGACCGATACAAAAGGAAATGGTATAATGAATCATATCTTTTATGGGTTCGAACCGATGAAAAGCGAAGTAAACAAGAGGAAAAGGGGTTCAATGGTTGCATGGGAAAATGGTGAGGCAGTAACCTACGGGCTCTATAATGCCCAAGAAAGAGGTTCTTTGTTCACCGTACCCGGGACTAGGGTATACGAAGGAATGATTGTTGGGGAAAATTCGAGACAAGAAGACATTGTTGTAAACGTATGTAAAAAAAAGCATGTAACAAATATGAGGGCATCCGGTTCAGACGAAGCTTTAAAGCTTACACCAGCCACCATCCTAAGCCTTGAGCAATCCCTAGAATTCATAGCCGATGATGAACTTGTAGAAATTACACCCTCGAATATACGTTTAAGAAAAAAGATATTGAATTCAGAAGTTAGGGCGAAGGCTAGAAATAAAAAATAATCCATTTTTTTATTTTGCGTAAAAAGATCCCACGATAAGTACGTAGCACAGATTCTTAGCTTGGGATCTTTTTAGCTAAGGAAATCACTGAGGTTTTATTTTATAATTAAATAGTGCATAATAAAAATGTGACAAAAACATAATAATTGGTAGGTGGCGAAAATAATGAATAAAAAGACCATAACAAAAAAGAAAAAATCGAAAAAGAGTAAAAACCGCTTCTTAGCTTTCCTTTTGTATTTTACAGCTTTTTTGCTTATTTTTACTTTAAGCAGCTACTTTTCTTATAAGTATTTTATCCAGGAAAAAGAGCTGGATGTGGTAGCAATAAAAGCAAGAATAAATGAGGAAACTGGTATACATATAGAAATCCCAATAGGCTCCAACACAAGCGATATTGCGGCTATTTTAAACGATGCAGGGGTAGTAGATAAACCCCTTTGGTTTAAATTTATATCTAAATTTAATGGGTATGACGGTTGCTATAAATCAGGAAAACACATCATAGATAAAGCCCTTGGTTACAGAGAAATCATGGAAATATTATGCGATAACCCAATTACAACAACAGTCACAATAGTAGAGGGCAAAAATCTCAAACAGATTGCCCATATCCTAGACGAAAAAAATCTGATCGATATGGATATATTTTTAGAGGCCTGTGGTACAGAGGAATTTGAATATAAGTTTTTAGAAGGCGTTCCAGACCGGAAGAATAAGCTGGAAGGGTATTTATTTCCTGACACATACTTTTTTGATCCGACATCTGGCCCGCGCTCACTTATTAAAAAGTTTCTTGACAACTTCAATTTAAAGTTTAAGGAAGATTTCTACACTAGGGCCAAAGAGCTTAACATGTCCATAGATGAAATAATTATACTTGCATCTATTATCGAGGCGGAAACACCAAATCCCGATGAAAGACCTATCGTATCTAGCGTATTTCATAATAGGCTCAAATCGGAAAATCCAGAACTTAAAAAGTTGCAGTCCTGTGCCACCGTACAATATGTTTTATATGACACACAAAATAAAATGAAGGAAAAGATATCCGATAATGATACAAAAATTGAGCATCCATATAATACGTATCTCTACGAAGGCCTTCCGCCCGGACCTATATGCTCCCCCGGAATAGCAGCCATTGAGGCAGCTCTCTACCCTGATGAAGAGTCAACATATTTCTACTTCGTAGCCAAGGGGGATGGTACCCACCATTTTTCAAAAACCCTTGAGGAACATATGAGGGCTTCGGAAACTTATCAATCTGAGTAAAGCAGCGAATTATTTGGCAGACTTTTCAAATAAATCTAGACTGGGAGCTAAATTATGATATGTTTTGATTATATTAACGGTTACATTCGACAAACCATAAAGAAAAATGGCGGCATTCTTCGGGAGCTAGAGGCTTTTGCCAGGGAAAATCAGATACCCATAATTCACCCCGAAGTTGCCTCACTTTTGCGGATATTAGGTCTTACACTAAAGCCATATCGAATCCTAGAAATAGGCACGGCTATAGGGTATTCCTCTATCCTTTTGTCTTCTGTACTACAACCAAAAGGTAAAATTGATACAATCGATAGGTACGAATTAATGATCGAACGTGCCCGAAATAATATTAAAAAAGCGGGGCTTACAGATGTTATAAATATAATTAACGGGGATGCAGCAGACATCCTCAAACATCTCGATAAACAGTATGATATGATTTTTTTAGATGCCGCAAAAGGTCAATATCTAGAATTCCTCCCTGAATGCCTGAGGGTGTTAAAAAAAGGGGGTCTACTAATATCGGACAATGTCCTTTATAAAGGAATGATAGCAAATGATGATCTTGTGGTTAAAAGAAAGAAAACCATTGTTAAAAAAATGAGGATTTACTTAGATACCATTTGCAATACAAACGAACTCGAAACAAGTATATTGCCAGTGGGCGATGGTCTTGCTATAAGCTACAAAAAATAATCTTTTCTTTTGCTACTGCATTTAAACACTGGGATGTTTTTTTGTGGCTCTTAATTTTTGAAAGTTTGGAGTGAAAAAAATGAAAGTTGAATTGCTTGCACCTGCCGGTAATCTAGAACGTTTAGAAATGGCCATAACCTACGGTGCAGATGCTGTATATATAGGAGGAGAAGCCTTTGGCCTTAGGGCATATGCGGAAAATTTTACAGTAGATGATATGAAATCCGGTATTGAATTTGCTCACAAGAGGGGCAAGAAGGTCTATATAACAATGAATATATTTCCCCACAATGATGATTTAAAAAATATGCCCGATTATATTAAAAGGGTAAGGGATCTAGGTGCTGATGCAATAATACTGTCTGATCCAGGGGTATTGGATCTTGTAAAAAGGACGGCTCCTAATATGGAAATACATCTTAGTACCCAGGCAAACAATACAAACTGGATGAGCGCAAAGTTTTGGCATAAGCAGGGTATTAAAAGGGTAATCCTTGCAAGGGAACTCTCCATTTATGAAATAAGTGGGATAAGGCAGAACACTCCTGATTCCCTCGAACTGGAAATGTTCGTGCATGGGGCAATGTGCATTTCTTATTCGGGAAGATGTTTACTTAGTAATTATATGACCTCCCGCGATTCTAACCGGGGTCTTTGTGCCCACCCCTGCAGATGGAAGTACCATCTAGTGGAGGAAAAGCGACCAGGAGAATATTACCCGGTATATGAAAGTGAAAAGGGAACTTTTATTTTAAATTCCAGGGATCTATGTTTGATTGAGTATATACCCCAGATAATAAAATCAGGTGTGTCAAGCTTAAAAATAGAAGGACGCATGAAAAGCTCCTTTTATGTAGCAACGGTCGTAAAAGCTTACAGACAAGCTATAGATGCTTATTACCAAGACGAAGATAATTCCAAGACAAACCCTAAATTTCTCGAAGAGGTCTCAAAAGCAAGTCGCCGGGAATATACAACGGGGTTTTTTCTCAACAAACCCGACTCTAAAACTCAAATCTACAATACAAGCTCCTATATCCGTGAATATGATTTTATAGGTGTTGTGATTAAGTACGATAGCGATACAAAAATAGCTACCATCGAGCAAAGAAATAGAATGTATAAAGGCGATGTGATCGAGGTTTTAAATCCGGAGGGAGGTTTTTACATACAAAAAATAGAATGGATGAAAAATGTAGATGGAGACTATATTGACGTGGCTCCTCACCCCCAGATGATCGTATCTATGCCTATGTTAAAGGAAGTCCAAAAATATACTATAATTCGTCGGAAATCCCTTTAGGTCATGGTTAATATACATATTTTATAGGTATAAAAATATCTATTAATGGAAAAATTATATTAACTACAAATAACCTGAGGTGAAATCTTTGACTACCGGACGCATTCGATTTATTGCTACAGCCTTTGTATCAATCATTCTCCTTTTAGTTGCTAGGATACTTTATATACAGCTTTACTTGGGGAATGACCTTACCATACAAGCCACCGCACAAAAAATAGTAGCTATGCCCTTTGGGGCTTCAAGGGGTAATATACTAGATAGAAACCTAATCCCCCTTACAAATAGAAGTCAAAAATATGATCTAATAATTAAGCCCCTAGAATTTAAAAACAATAACAAAATAAATGAAATATCTCAAATTCTCGGGCTTGATTTTAGCGATGTTAAAAAAAATATTGAAGCAAGAAAGGAACCACTCCTAATAGAAATTGATAAGGATAAAAGGGATCTGCTTAAAAAAGAAAACCTATATGGCTTATCTTTAATTAATTCCCTTAAAAGATATGACCAAAGTACACCTGCCAAACACGTATTGGGTTATTTAAACAAAACTGACATGGTGGGTGAAACCGGGATAGAGAAATTTTATGATAATACTCTACGGTCAAAATCTCCAAATAAGGTTGGTGTAATTATGGATGGGGAAAAAAACAATCTTATTGCAGGTCTTGGATATAGGCTCATAAAAACCCAAGATACAAGTGAGAAGATGAATATAAAGCTAACCCTGGATTACAATATCCAGAGAATCTCTGAAAATGTTATAGATAAGTATAATCTAAAAGGGGCTGTAGTAATTGAAGAGGTTTCTACCGGTAAAATAGTTGCAATGGTAAGTAAACCCGATTTTAATCCTAATTCAGTTGGCGACTATCTTCAAAGCCCAAACAACGAACTGTTTAACCGTGCAGTAGCTTCGTATAACCTTGGTTCAATATTTAAGATAATTGATCTTGCCAGTGCGTATTCTAAAAACATAGACCCCCCTATATTTTACTTTTGTCCAGGATATGTTATGTTGGGTGACAGGGAATTTCGGTGCTCTACCTATGCCGAGGGCGGCCATGGGCAAATAGATCTCCATGAAGCTTTCGCCTCTTCTTGCAATCCTTACTTCATTGAACTGGGAATTAGAACTGGGGATACAGCAATAATTGATATGGCCAAAAAATTTGGATTGGGCATGGAGACCGGCATAAGCTCACAAGGCATAGCTGAATCTAGCGGTAACCTTCCAATGCCAAATAATATCCTCACTCACGGGGATATTGCCAATTTGGCAACCGGTCAAGGCGATGTTATGGCAACTCCCCTCCAGGTTGCTGATATGGTTGCAACCATCGCCAACGGTGGAATAAAAAATAAAATCAATATCGTGGACTCCATCGTTGACTCAGAGGGGAAAACAATAAAACTTCTGGGAAACAACGAGGGGAAACGGATAATAGATAAGCATATATGTGATAAAATAAAAAACCTAATGGAGGAGGTAACCATAAGCGGTACAGGAATTAGGGCTAATCTAGATGAATACGGTGGCGCTGGCGGTAAAACTGGGAGTGCAGAAACTGGCCAGTATATCGGGGGCGAAAAAATTGTACATGCATGGTTTGCTGGGTATTTCCCACGTCTTGATCCCAAGTATTCTATTTCTGTGTTTATTGAGAACGGAAAAAGCGGCGGAACCGTAGCTGCACCCATATTTGAAGAAATCGCAAGAAATATTTTAATGTTGGGTCTTTAAGCAACTACAATTTTATTACCCATGTACTTGCACCCAGTTCCCCATAGCAACATATATTATAAGGTAGCCTATTTATGGGGGTGCCTTGTTTTGTTTGCTTTATTTATATTACCATTCATGGAAGCAGTTAGTGCAACGTTTTTCCTTTTTGGTTATATTTCAAATGTAAATTCTTTTCCTCATCCTCTAAGCCAAGAGGAAGAGAAACACTATTTACAACTTTTAAGAGAGGGTAATGAAGAAGCTCGCAATATTCTTATTGAGAGAAATCTACGGCTTGTAGCGCATATAGTAAAGAAATTTAACTCCACTCCAAACGAATGCGATGATCTCATATCAATTGGAACCATTGGTTTGATTAAGGCCATCTCAACCTACAATCATGATAAGGGTACAAGACTTGCTACCTATGCCGCAAGATGTATCGAAAACCAAATTCTAATGCAAATACGGGCAAATAAAAAAATACAAACTGAAGTTTCCCTGCAAGATCCCATAGGTGTGGATCGTGAAGGAAATGAAATTACACTTATAGATGTTATTGGCACCGAGCCAGAGTCAGTGGTGGAGGAAGTTGAGTTAAAAATGCAGGTTAAGCGATTATATAATAAAATGAAGGATGTCCTAAAGAAGAGAGAGAAGTTGGTCATAGAGCTCCGGTACGGACTGATAAACGGTGCTAGCAAAACCCAAAGGGAGATTGCCAAAATGCTTGGTATATCTAGATCTTATGTTTCACGAATAGAGAAAAAGGCAATAAAGAAATTGGGAAAAGAATTAAAATCCGAGGGTTGTCAATAAAAGCTTGGAATGGTTTTTTATTTCGTGTATTTTATTGTTTTTTGTTAAATTCATTTATGATTTCTTTAATATTCTTCTGCTTTATAAAGCAGGATACTATATTTTTAAAAAGCAAAACCACGATAGGTCCCAAAATAAATCCTATTACTCCAAAGAACTGCATACCAAGATACATTGAAACTAATGTAACCAGGGGGTGAAGACCTATCTGCTGCCCTAGTATCTTAGACTCTACTAGCTGGCGCGTTATAAGTGCAATAATATATAGTATAATAAGGGAAATCCCCATTTTAAAATCGCGAGTTAAAAATTCGTATACCGCCCACGGTATTAATACTCCTCCCGTCCCTAATACTGGTAGTGCATCAATAAAGCTTATACCTAATGCCAGCAATAAAAAATGTCTAACCCCGATGATAAGAAATCCTAGTGTGAGCTCCACAAATGTTATGCACATTAAAATAAGCTGTGCCCTTACATACCCAAAGAACGCCAGAAATATATTGTTTTTTATGCTTGCCATTTTTTTTAGAAACGATTTGGGAAAATTGTTTTCTATAAACTCACTGATTCTATCCCTATCACTGGAAAGAAAATACGTGGCTAGAATTGTAACTATTATGAATACAAACATTTGCGGTATTGATATAGCCGTATTGTAGATCCCTTTTAGGAATGAATCTAATATCTTTGAGATTGAATCTGAAAAATTAGATAGCATGTTTGTAATGCCCAAAATAATATCCTCGGGTAGATCGAAATAAATTTCAAGGGCTTTATTTACAAGTCCCGAGATATTTCGGTATATTTCCACCAAGTATTGGGGGCGACCATTTACAAGACTCCCTATTTCCTTGTAAAGCCTAGAAATTATAAGTAGCATAAACATTATTATAGTAGTTGCAACTAGTAATAAAGATATTATTGTTGCCGACTTTCTTGAAAGTTTAGCTTTCTTAGTTAAAAACCGAATCAGTGGCTCAATTGATGCGGAAACAGCGAAAGCCAGAATAAAAGGAGCAATATAAACTGAAAATTTTAATGTTAGCAATATGCCGGCCAATGTTCCAACAACAGCTGCTGTTATTTGCAGGGCAAACTTCATTTTGTGGCTCACTTACGGTACCCCATTTCCTAAGATTGTTATTCAATCTATATAAGCTACGATAAAAACACTCTTTTAATACCTCTAGCTAATCTATCTTCAAATCCAAAAAGCGTCCTATCTCCCTCCATAGTTCATCCCTTCCCTGCCTCGTTTGGGATGAGAACGGCAATACCCCAATATCCTCCCCAAGCTCTAGAACCTTTTTTATATCCAAGATCCTTTCTCGAAGTTTCGAGCGTGAAATTTTATCAAGCTTCGTAGGTACGATTATGTGAGGTGTTTTTATACTCTTAAGCCATCCATGCATTAGCCTATCGTCGGCTGTAGGAGAATGCCTTATGTCCACAAGCATAATAACTAGCTTTAGTTGTTTCCTCGTCTTTAAGTAGGTTTCAACCATCCTCCCCCATGATTCTTTTTCCCTTTTTGACACCTTAGCATAGCCATAGCCCGGGAGATCTACGAAATATAATTCATTGTCAATGTTGTAAAAGTTTATGACCCTTGTCTTTCCCGGGGTCGCCGCTACCCTCGCCAAACTTTTTCGATTCAGCATAGAATTTATAAGGGACGATTTGCCCACATTAGATCTTCCTACAAAGGTAATCTCAGGTATATTGCCCGAAGGATATTGCTGTGGTTTTACGGCTGTAAGCTCATATTCCGCATTGCTAATATTTATATTCAATTTAATCCACCTCGAAAATATATTTTGCTGGTAAGTATAGCAATGACTTTCGTCTGTTATAAAGATTAGTAACTATTATATCATTTTACTACATCTAGCCCACCTGCACAACCCTGCTAGAGAATTATAAAATATGTATTTATTCAAACACTCTAAAAAGGGTTAGCTCACTGCTCATAAATTTTTTTGCAAATTGCATAGGCAAGTATAAACAAAAAAAAGCCAGGGCCATGGTTGCCTTACCCTTAAGGCTTTCATTTTTCCCTGGAACTTTGAGCATAATTCGGCTTAGTATTATTCCTTGACATATTTCGTGGGTGCATCCTCAGATTTAATTTCTTTCCCAATTTTAAGTTTCCTTTTTATTGATGTATTCGCCCTTTCCACAAGATCAGGGATCATATCCAGAAGTTTTTCAAGTGAGTTATTTGCATTTATAGGTAAAAGTTTTATTTGTCCCTGCCCCACCACCATAAAAGCAACCGGGTTGATGCTTACACCGGCACCGCTACCCCCAGCAAACGGGAAGTCAACGGTCGCAGATTCAGCCTTATTAGATCCCGGATCACCCCGTTCCCCAATAGTACATATCGGGCTGTACTCTCCTCCCCCAGCAGCAAAACCAAATGTCACTTTTGAAATGGGTATAATTACAGTACCGTCCGGTGCCTGGACCGCATCCCCGACTATAGTATTTACATCTACCATATCTTTGATGCTTTCCATAGCTGTGGTCATCAATCCCTGTATCGGATGTTCCGCCATGCTTATCACCACCTTATCCTAACTTGGAGCATTTTTTTTCGCATTATTTATACTAATCGCTTTTTTAATTCTGCCTATGAAAAACATTAAAACCATAATAATAATATGGGCAACTCTTACCGTTAATATGCAATATAAGCGTATATTTAATTTCTTCTTTTGAAAATCAGGTTTTATGGATATGCATTTTCTTTCTATACCAACAAAATGGTATAGCGATGACAAGATTATACTCACCCCTGCCCATGCTACCCCCACAAAAATTGCAGTACTAGACGAGTCACCTGTCCCAAAAACAATATTAAAATCCACTTTTTTAATTTTTAACCGATAGCGAAGGTATCTTGCCGTTCTTCGAATAATTTCAAACGTATCCCTAGCCCCTTTTATACCACCTAGCAGGTTCGAATGCTTTTCACTCCGTTTTCCTTCTGTCACCCAATCCTTAGGATAAATATATCTATACAGAATAATACCCCACAGGGTTGAAAAGCAAAGGGAATAGGAATACCCGCTTTGGTTATATTCAAATATCACATCAACTTTTTTAAATAATATAGCCACTAGCAAGAAAACAGCTAAAACAATTATATATGTGTATAGTTTCATTTCCGTGCTCCTGTAAAGGCTTAGGTAATACCTGTATATTTTACAATGACTTTCGATATTGCAAAATATATAGACCTTAATTTTTCGGGGTTTTTAATTTTCTTTGGATCTTACAATTTATATAATCCCCACAAAACGGAACAATACACATTTTAAGCTATTGGATTTGCGTTTTAATATTCTATTTGTATGCTGCGATACTTATCCTAATATATAATTTTTTTAAAGAGTAGGGGCTTGAGCCGGAAAGGAACTATAGTAGTTTACCAATACCAAAATTGCAATGGAAATGGTAAGCGCCACGATAACAAATACGGTAGCCAGTATTCTGTTTTCGCTCATTTTTTCGTAGAATACACCACAACCAGAATATTTATCCCATAATGTAAAGCCTCGGCGGGTTAATGCATGGTAACTAATTATATAGGTCATAGTGGAAACAATCCCCATACCCATGCCAAATATCCATACAAGAATGCTCCTTTTTATGGATTCAGTAAACTCAGGCTTCCCCAGATCGTTTTTTCTTACCTTAATTTTAAACATCCACTTGCCCGGTGTACTCCCCCAAGTATGCAACAAATGCGCTTCTGCAAAGGCCCATATTAAAAAACTACCTGCACTTAGCAATGTAGGATCAAAATATGCCCCACGAAAAAAGATCGTCTGTAACACCTTAACAATCAGTTCTATAATAAACATATCTATAGTTCTTGCCCAAAATCTCCGCCATGGACTTGCCTGAGTCATATAAATTTTTTTTTGAAGTTCGCGTTCGTCTTCTAATTGTCTCATTTAAATCACCTAAACAGTAAACTTTCTAGAGTCAGCACAGCAAAACCAAACTTGATTTTAAAAATTCACTTAAGTATCTTCTTGAACCTTATTCAATTCAAAAATAGGTATATCCGTATCATCTTTAAAGCCGAAACTTCTAAAAAACTCATCAGTAGTCTCATATAAAATTGGTCTTCCGGGTGCATCCAGTCTGCCCGTCTCCCTTATCAGTTTTCTTTCAAGAAGTCTTACGACAGCGCTGTCAGAATTCACTCCCCTTATATGTTCAATTTTCGCCTTTGTTACAGGTCTATTATATGCTATGACCGCCAATGTCTCAAGCGCTGCTTGAGATAAACCACTTTTTTGTTTGGAACTAAATAGTTGCTTTATATAGGCATAAAGTTCAGGTTTTGAGCAAATTTGATAACCATTGTTTATCTCCCTAATACTTATACCCCTTGCTGCACATTCGTTATAATTTGCTATCATGTCATTTATAGCAGCCTTTATTGTTTTTTTGTCCACTCCTATTATTGAGCTAAGTTTTTCTATGGATACCTTATCCCCGGCTGCAAACAATAACCCCTCAATAATACCCGCAAGCTTTCTAGAATCCATAATACCACTCCAAACACATATCTATCAACTTTTATTAGCAATCTTATCATCATCAAAATCTTCGGGTCTAGCCTCTTTACACTTGTATATCACGATATCGGAAAACTGTCTTTGCTGTGCTATAGTTGTTTTCCTAAGCTTTGTTAACTCGAGAATGGCTAAAAAACCCGTAGCAATCTCCAGCCTTGATTTTGTTTTCGGTGAAAAGAGTTCTGAAAATTTGAAAAAAGATTTGTTTAAGAGCGTCCTAATGACCTCCCTTATCTTTCCGCGCAATGAAACCTTCTCGGTCTTTAGTATTTGGGTTATATTTTCAACGTTTTTGTTCGTTTTCCTTCTGTTTCTTTCCAGTAAACTTGTATACAACCCCGAAAGCTCATCATATGAAAGCTTTATCGTCTCATTTTCATACTTTATATCTATATTCTCCGGTTCTTTATAAAAATACTTTTCACCTATGTTCTCCCGTTGTTTCAAGACTCCAGCAAATTCCTTGTATCTTTTATATTCTACAAGCTTTAAAATCAATTCCTCCCTAGGATCTATTTCGTCTTCAATGTCTGACTGAGGTTCAGGGAGAAGAAGCCTTGATTTAATATGTAAAAGGGTTGCCGCCATAACAAGAAACTCACTGGCAATATCCATATCAAGCTCATGCATACGGAATAGATAATCCATATACTGATCGGCAACCTCATTTATGGGTATATCGTATATGTCTATTTTATCCTTTTCTATTAAATGGAATAATAAGTCAAAGGGTCCTTCAAAATTTTGTATTTTTATTGTGTACGCCTTTGATAATATGCTCCCCATTTATACCCACAACCTTCCTACCTGGAGACCATGGGAAATGGTCTATATAAAATCTATTTTCATTGCCTTTTTTACTTCTTCCATACTCCCACTCGCTATTTTCCTTGCTTTTTCGTTGCCGTTTTGAAGAATCTCTGCAACAATACCAGGTTTTTTTAGTATTTCTTGTCTCCTTTCAAAGATGGGTAGAAAATATTCCACCATCCTCTTTGCAAGTTCCCTTTTACATTGGACACATCCAATTTTGCCTTTCCTGCATTCTTCGTCTATTCGGGGGATTTCCCCTTCATTAAAGATTTTATGGAAGGCAAACACCGTACAAACCTCGGGGTTGCCAGGATCATCTTTTCTTATCCTTGCGGGATCTGTTACCATCTTACTCACCTTTTTTTTAATAACTTCGGGGCTGTCCGATAAGGCAATTGTATTCCCATAGCTTTTACTCATCTTTCTGCCATCCGTACCGGGCAGAATCTTGGCCTTAGTAAGAATTGCCTGGGGTTCGGGCAAAACCTCCTCAAAAAGATTATTAAACCTTCTGGCTATCTCTCTCGTCAATTCAAGATGGGGCAGTTGATCCTCTCCCACAGGCACAAAATTTGCTTTGTAAATCAGTATATCCGCTGCTTGAAGGCATGGATAACCTAAAAAACCATAGGTGGTAATATTCTTATCTTTAATTTGGTTTAGTTGATCCTTATACGTCGGACATCTAAAAAGCCAAGACAATGGTGTGGTCATTGAAAATAATAAATGCAGTTCAGCATGTTCTTTTATACTGGACTGTAAAAATATTACACACTTTTCTGGGTCTAGACCCGCACTAACCCAATCTATAACAAGATCATTTATATTGTTTTTGATGTCAGAAGTATCTTCATACCCTGTTGTCAGAGCATGCCAATCTGCTACAAAAAAATAACATTCATATTCTTCCTGAAGCTTTACCCAATTTTCCAAGGCACCGAAGTAATTGCCCAGGTGTAATGCCCCAGTCGGCCTCATGCCACTTAATATCCTCCCTTTTTTCACTAAAGGCTCACCCTCCTACAAGTTATTATCGGGATGTAATACAATTACACTAATAAATTATAGCCCCTTTTTTAAATAAAGTCTAATTATATTTATATAAAGTTAAAGTTCCTTATTCTCCCTCATCGTCTGAATAGCATTTTCTAAAAAAACAAGTTCCTCGTCATATGTGGTAAAATTCCCACTGATCCTTTCTTTTCGGATTTTTTCAAAAAGAAAGGAATATACAGGTCCCGGGCTTACCCCCATCCTTTTTAGATCAGCCCCCGTAATATGTATCTTTATATTCCTATAACAATTAATATATCTGATTATTGTATTATTCATATTTTCGCATCCACTTAGCATATACAATACAAAAAGTTCTTCCATAGAAAAACCCTGCAGAATATTATATACATCGTAATTGGAAGGTATGGGTAGATTAGACAAACGTGAAAATGCATTGTTTTTTTTGTTTGCAAAAGATAGTATATTGTTTTTATATTTCTTTTTAAATCTTATTTTCTCAAGATGTCCTTCACCTGTTTTTAAATCTGTATCAGAATATAGAATAAGTATATATATGAGTATCTTATCGAATGTTCTTTTACCCTTTAGCCTTTCTTTAAAAACTTCTAATATACCTTCCATATCTTCTAGAAGTTTTTCTACTTTAGAAGAAAAATTGATTTCGGGATATGTTTCCCTAAAAACCCCCAACTCTCTCATTCTTTTAAATATGAGGGCTCTGTGTGGCTCCCCAAGCACCGCCATAAACTCGGAGTCAATCCTTTCACGGCTTAATAGACCCAGTACACCTGAGTTTATCGCCTCTTCCACGAGCTTTTGTGTTAGTTTTGACATCCCGAATCCATATCTTTTTTCAAATCTTATAGCCCTCATAATTCTTGTGGGATCTTCAATAAAGCTCAACTTATGCATAACACTAATAATTCCACACTTCAGATCCCACCTCCCATTATACGGGTCTATAATATCACCGAAACCCCTTTTGTTAAGCCTTATGCCCATGCTATTTATGGTAAAGTCCCGCCGATAGAGATCGTCCTCCAACCCACCCGTCATAATGCTTGGAAGTGCCGCCGGGTGCTTGTAAATTTCTTTTCTTGCCATCGCAAAATCAATCTTAAGGCTGTCCTTTAGCTCCATCGTGGCTGTATTAAATGTTTCGTGTATAATAAGTTTGCCTGTATACCTAGACAAAAGTTTTTTTGCAAATTCTATGGCATCCCCCTCTATTACTATGTCTATATCTAAGTTTCTTGCCCCCAGTATAAGATCCCGTACAAATCCCCCCACTACGTATGCAAAAAGCCCCATATCATCTGCGATTCGGGAAACATCCCTTAATACATACCGCAGTTTTTGGGGTAGAGCATTTATCTCAGTGGTAAAATTAATTTTTTCATACCTTGTATAGGTATCCAACATAAGCACTCCCCTAGGTTGTTGTAATAGTCCCACAAAACCGGCTTCGCAATTTTTTGCAGATCCACAATGTTCTCTAACCTATATCCATTCGTTATAGATCCTCAGGCATAAGATCGTTTCTTACAATGTCCTCATAGTCCTCTCTTTTAACAATTAATCTTGCTTTTTTATTTTTAACAAGAATAATAGGAGGACGCGGAATTCGATTGTAATTACTTGACATTGAATAATTGTATGCTCCTGTCGAAAAAACAGCTAGAATATCCTGTTCTTTTATTTTCGGCATCATTATATCCTTTGCTAACAAATCCCCAGACTCGCAGCATTTGCCGGCAATTGTCACCTTTTCCACTCTCGGGGCATTCGCCCGGTTAGCGATAACCATATCATATTTTGATTGGTATAATGCGTATCTTGGGTTATCCGTCATCCCACCGTCTATTGCAATATATTTTCTAATACCCTTAATATCTTTAATATTTCCCACCCTATATAAGGTAATCCCTGCGGAAGCAATAATGGATCTTCCCGGTTCTAAAACCATGTAGGGGGGAGTTATTCCCTCTTTATTACATTCAGTTGCTATAACCTTTGAAACCGACTCAATAAAATTTTCGTATTTTATTGAGTTATCTTCGTTAGTGTACTTGACGCCATAACCTCCGCCCAAATTTAGCTCGTTTATCTCTAAACCTATTGTTTCCTTAATTTTTGCGATAAACCTTATCATTATTGTTGCGGCTGCCTTGAAAGGTTTTACATCAAAGATCTGGGAACCGATGTGGCAATGAAGACCACTCACACTAACATTGGCCATTTTTGCGGCTTTATTTATTATATCCAGGGCTTCCCCATCTTCAATAGCAACACCAAACTTAGAATCAATTTGACCCGTTTGAATGGCATCATGAGTATGTGCCTCTACCCCAGGTCTGATCCTAAAGGAAATATCAACAATCTTTCCCTTACGCAGTGCAATTTCGTTTATCTGCTTGAGCTCGGAATAATTGTCAACAACTATCCTTCCAATATCATTATCTATGGCCAACACTAGCTCATCTTCCGTCTTATTATTACCATGAAAATACACCTTTTTCATTGGAAAGCCCGATTTAATTGCAGTATACAACTCGCCCCCGGATACTACATCAAGACCCAAACCTTCTTGCTGTATAATCTTACATACCGCCATTGTACACAAGGCTTTACTTGCATACAGAACCAAACCATTACCGCCGTAATAATCGTCTATTGCCTTTTTATATGAGCGACAGTTTTGCCTTATACTTTCCTCATCTAAAACATATATAGGTGTACCATATTCATTTACTAGATCTACGCAATCGCATCCACCTATTTCTAAATGGTTTTTTTCATTAATCTTCAGTGCTTCCGGTATAAACATTTCTAACCCCCTGCATGTACTTTTAATTAATACTAAATATTAGA
Organism: Clostridium sp.; assembly: GCA_012798835.1. Classification (GTDB taxonomy): domain Bacteria; phylum Bacillota; class Clostridia; order Acetivibrionales; family Acetivibrionaceae; genus Hungateiclostridium. The sequence continues at coordinate 36,308 of JAAZML010000113.1, read as the reverse complement.
GAAAGGCTACTAGCATACGCAAGACCCTACACTCAAATAAAGTAGCAAGCTTTATATATTAACAAATATGGTATCACTATTATTTGCAGGCGTCAAGATTTTATCCTGCATTTACTATCTATAAAAAGGGCTTATACTTAAAAACATAGTCGTTGACTGCAACTCCCAAATTTTCCGCTACCACAGGACATTTGGCTTTCAAGAGGAAAAAAATTGCTCTTTTTTCGTCTGAAAGGGATTCAAAATTCCCCTGTCCTTTACTTACAACGATATCGGCATCATAAAATAAGTCTAGAAACTTTTTGTCGCATTCTTCTATGATCAGTCCTGGGGCATTACAGCCAGTCGAAATTAAATTGGTACACCGACCCAAACCCGATTCCCTTGCATCCTCAATAGTTGCATCGTTAATAATTGGTTCTGCTCTTACCGCATAGGTAATATCCAAATTTAAAACTTCCTCTATAAACACCCTATCAAACACAGTTTCACCTGCATTATCCGCAACAATCAAAAGATTTTTAGCATGCATCATTTTATCGCTGAACTCCTTAATATCACAAACAGCAAATTTCCTCTCTACTTCCTTTTCAACACACCCCTTAATATCTATATCCGCATAGATTGCGGAATCTATTATGTTACCCGCTGCAGCAATCTTCAATCCCCAATAAAGTCTATCTGTTTTTTTAAATAAAAAATGTTTCAGCCAAGGATAAACCTCCAAAGCATTTTTAATGTTTTGATCTTTTATGTCCCTGTATGGATCTGAGTTTCCAGTATGCTTTTTAACTATTTGATGCATTTCCCTCCCCAGCTGGGGAGAGCATTTATATCTTTCAAAATCACATACTAAGGCCGCTGTCTCCTTCATAATCCTGACCTGTACATCTTTATCGCTCGTTGCCATCCTAGATGCCTCAAGAGCCTGCTTTAAAAAGCAAGGCAAGCATTCTAAAAATACCTCCATTTTTTACCCCCCCATTAGTCTATTGTTTATGTACCCGACAAGCCTACTTCTATGCAAGTGTTAAGCCTAGTACCTAACCTTTATGTATGTAGAAGCTACACATCCGGGGCCTTCCGGCTCTGCTGTTTGTACTTGTTCCCTAACCTTTATGTATGTAGAAGCTACACCCTAAAAACTTCACGTTGCCCATGTATGCAACCTGTGTCTTTTCCCTGTTTACCTTTAGAAATAGCTTTCCCTCGATAAACTTAGTTACGCTTTCAAGCACTCGCTTCGCCGCCTTTTTGCTCTTACAAAATATCATCTGCGGCGCACATACAAATGGGCATTAGCCCATTTGTATTTAATTCTAATGATATTTGATACCTGTGTCAATAAGCACATAAATTATGTTTTGCTGTTTAGGCACCTAATTCGGGGATAATTTTGCATAAAAATTACCCCCAACAACGTCAAAGTTAGCTTCTTTGATATGTCGCTATGGGGGTAACCTACTTTTAAGATAATCTCGAATCCTGTTTTAATATTCTTTTTCCTTTAATATTACATCATGTGCTCCACCTTCTATAATACTTGTAGAAGAAACAAGAGTTATCCGTGCTGTCTTTTGTAATTCCCCGATGGATGCAGAACCGCAGCTTGACATCGTGGATTTTATCTTGCTAAGGGTGGTCTGAAGGTTATCACTTAGCTTACCAGCGTAGGGCACATAACTATCTACACCCTCTTCAAACTTCATATTGTGATTTTCACCTAAATCATAACGCTGCCAATTTCTTGCTCTATTAGAACCCTCTCCCCAATATTCCTTCACATAACCATTTCCGCTTTTAACTTTTTTAGTGGGGCTTTCATCGAATCTAGCGAAATATCTCCCCATCATAACGAAGTCAGCACCCATGGCTAAAGCTAATACTATATGATAATCATGAACTATACCACCATCAGAACAAATGGGAATATATACACCCGTCCGCTCAAAGTATTCATCCCTAGCCTTGGCAACCTCAATAATGGCTGTAGCCTGTCCCCTTCCAATACCTTTTTGCTCGCGAGTAATACATATAGAGCCGCCGCCAATCCCTACTTTAATAAAATCAGCTCCCGCCTCGGCAAGATACATAAACCCTTCCCTATCGACTACATTTCCAGCCCCCACGGGAATATCTCCATGCTCCTTCTTTATAAAATCCAGTGTATTTTTCTGCCACACTGAAAATCCATCCGAGGAATCTATGCACAATACATCTATCCCCGCATCTATCAGTGCTGGTACTCTTTCAGCATAATCCCTGCTATTTATTCCGGCCCCAACAAGCAATCTTTTGCTGCTATCCAAAAGTTCATAGGGATTTTGCTTATGGTTATCATAATCTTTTCTGAAAACCAGGTAATGAAGGCACTGGTTTTCATCGACAACCGGCAAACAATTCAACTTATGCTCCCATATTATATCGTTAGCTTTGCTAAGACTTATACCCAATCTCCCAACTACCAGCTTTGTAAAGGGCGTCATAAACTCGCTTACCTTTTTTTCTAAGGGATCCCTGCTTATCCTATAATCCCTCGAGGTCACTAATCCAAGAAGTTTACCCGTTGAGGTCCCATCGTCTGTAACCGCAACGGTAGAATGCCCCATCCTGCTTTTTAGTTCTATGACATCCTTTAGTGTGCTATCCATCTTGAGGTTAGAATCACTTACCACAAATCCTGATTTATATTTTTTAACCTTTCTAACCATTTCAGCCTGCACCTCTATACTTTGTGAGCCGTATATAAAAGACAGCCCGCCGCACCTTGCAAGGGCTATTGCAAGTGTGTCATTCGATACCGATTGCATGATAGCGGATGTAATCGGTATATTTAGTTTCAAGGGAGGTTCCTCTCCCTTTTTAAACTTCAGCAAGGGGGTACTAAGATCTATATTATCGGGGGCACACTTTTCAGTCGTTAGGTTTGGTACCAACAAATATTCGCTAAATGTTCTCGAAACATCACTGTAAATATAAGCCATGTATTTTCCTCCTAGTTAATTTTATTTCTTTTCGTTTTTGTTTTGTGTAATACGCCTTCAAAATCCATGTTTGTTAATAACGTGAAAGGTTTTATAAATTCGTTTGTGCAAAATACTATATAATTGCATAAAACCTTATCGGATATTTGTGTTCAGTGTATATAAATTTTTAATATTTTATATCATTTCTGAAATAAAGTCAATTTTTTTCCCTTATCCTCAATTGTAACAGAAATGCCTTTGTTTTAGAATGCATTTTTCAATATTTCTTACAACAAAATTGCATACACCAAAATAGCTAATACACCATATGCAAAATAGAATCTTTGGGGTTTCCTATGCCCAACTCCGAAATCTACTATCAACCTTTTTTGAAAACAGTACGATATTATCTATAACCATATTTTTAAATTTAACTATTAAATATTTCATTATAAAAATATAAAAAGCACGGTTCCTTATTTGAAATAACAATTTTAGGAGTGAATTAATATGAATAAACTCAGAGAAAAACTTTATTATGCGGGCCTTGAAAACATTTCAGAAAATCTTGTATTCAGGGAACTAAACGATTATGTAAAAGAAATAAAGAAAGAAATCGTTCCAAAGTTTTGTACATGCAGCATTTGTCTTGCAGATGTGGCCGCTATAGTCCTCAACGGATTAAAAACAAATTATTGTACCAATTTTATGGACAAAGGCAGAAATAAGCAATATCGTTCAACATATATCGCAAAGGTACGCCGCAAAATAGCTGAAGCCTTCCATATTGTCAATGAAAACCCGCATCACTTATAATGAGGCAAATATAATGAGGCAAAAATAGGGCGTTTTTAGCCCTATCATTACAACTATCTATATATTGGTAGGAATAACTCATCTGCCAAGTTTAAACCAACCTGAAAAAAGCAGAATAAATAACCTCCCAAAGGATGCCTTTTCTATATCCTTATCGGAAACAAGATCTACCTTTGCAATTTCCCTTTCATCAACCTTATATACTACCTCCCCTACCTTTTGCCCTTTTAATACGGGCGCTATAAGGGATTCTTTAAGACGAACCTCCCTTATAACTTTACCCTTCTCCCCCCGTGCAAGCAAAAGATTAACATCGTCCTTATAGACCGCTGCAATCTTTGAATTTAGCCCTTTTTTCACCATCACCTCATTAACCTTTTCACCCCCTGTGTTAACCCCTACAGATTCATAATTTGCGAAACCATAATCTAAAAGCTTTCTTGTCTCTGCAAATCTAGTATTTGAATCCGGCTCTCCAAGCACCACTGAAATGAACCTCATATTGTTTCTTTTTGCAGTCGCTGAAAGACAATGCCCAGCTGCACGGGTAAAACCTGTTTTGAGTCCATCGCAGCCATCGTAAAAATGCACTAATCTATTGGTGTTAACCAATTCAAATTCTCCGTCTCTAAAAGAATCTATCCATATGGATGTATATGCCAGAATCTCTGGTTCCTTCAAAATTAACTCTCTTGACAATAAAGCAATGTCATGGGCTGTACTGTAGTGTCCATCATCTGTCAAACCCGTGCAATCTTGAAAATTCGTGTTGCTCATACCAAGTTCCTTTGATTTTTCGTTCATAAGCACAACAAAACCCTGCTCACTCCCCGCAACCAGCTCTGCAAGTGAAACTGTAACATCATTTGACGAATGGGTTGCGATTGCTTTTAAAGCATCCCGTACCGAATATTGTTCTCCTGGTTCGATATAGGCTTGCGACCCCCCCATACCGGAAGCATATTCTGATGCTGTCACGGTGTCATCCAAACTTATTTTACCCGAACTTATAGCCTCCATTATCAAAAGTAATGACATTATTTTAGTTACACTTGCAATCGGAAGCTTTTCATTACTATTGCCTTCTAAAAGAATTTGCCCCGTTGCTGCATCCATTAAAATGTGGGATTTTGCCTTTAATTCAAATACATTTGTGTTGGTCACTATTTGAGCAACGACTTCAACGTCATAAACTGGCTCCTCAAGGTCCGGCTCAGCAAAAGCATACAGACCTATGTTCAGTAAAAAGGTTAGTGCCAAAAAACCGCAAACCAAATTTTTAAACACCCAATAACCCCTCCAAGCATTCATCATTATTAAATTTTTATGTGTAACGAGTCCAAGATATGATTAATTTTTGGAAGGCTACATATTTTGCATCAAACAACAACCTTATGGATATATTTAACAGCATCAGGCTTTTCATCACCAATAGTATATGCCCTAAATGCAAGTTTTTGCGCCTGATCCCATCTTTCTAGGTTTGTATGGAGTATGCAAAGATTATCACCTTTTTCTACCCCATCGCCCACCTTGCGATTAACTGTTATTCCAGCCGCATAGTCTATACTATCTTTTACAGTTTTTCTTCCAGCGCCAAGAAGCATTGCCGCCAAGCCAATATCCTCTGCATCTATTGAATTAACAAACCCTGTTCTGGTAGCCTTAATCTCTATATGATTTGTTGCTTTCGGAAGCAGGCTGGTATCACAAATAATTCTTGTATCGCCACCCTGCACCCTGATAAGCTCCGCAAATTTCTCCAATGCTGCCCCCGATTTAATAAATTCTGTTAGGTATCCATAAGCTTCATCAGGTTTTTCAAACAACCCTGATATAACGGCCATATAGGAGGCAATAGATATCGCTATTGTCATCACATCCTCAGGGCCGCTTCCTTTTAACACCTCGATCGCCTCTTTCACCTCATTGGCATTTCCGACCTCATTACCAAGGGGTTGGCTCATATCCGTCACAAGAGCCACAGTTGTTTTGCCAAGCCGTTTTCCCACCCCTACCATAGTTTTGGCAAGAGCCAACGCCCCATCAAGGGTTTTCATAAAAGCACCGGTCCCCACCTTAACATCTAGAACTATACCATCGCACCCTGAAGCAATCTTTTTGCTCATTATTGAGCTTGCGATAAGGGGGATACTATCTACTGTACCTGTAACATCTCTCAATGCGTATATTTTTTTATCAGCAGGAGCAAGATTTCCAGTTTGACTGGTTATCGCCATTTTATATTTAGCTAAGTTATCTAAGAATTCTTCTTCGGATAGCTCTGTTTTAAACCCCTTTATTGATTCGAGCTTATCAATTGTACCCCCTGTATGGCCTAGACTACGCCCAGATATTTTAGCAACCGGGATTCCCACGCCCGCACACAGGGGAACAATAATAAGACTTAGCTTGTCACCAACCCCGCCGGAGGAGTGTTTATCGATCTTCATTCCTCCCACCCTCGTGAGATCTAACTTTTCCCCAGAGTTGGCTATGGAATCGGTAAGTTTTGCAGTTTCATCATCATCCATGCCGGCAAAATAGATTGCCATTAAAAGGGATGACATTTGATAGTCAGGTATTGTTCCGTTTGTGTAAGATTTTATAACATAACTGATTTCATCGGGTGAAAGAGATGTTCCCCGCTTTTTTTTGTTTATTATATCAACCATCCTCATAGCTTAAAACCTCCCGACGATATTCTGTTTAGGGTACATACCCTAATCTTAATTATTTTTCCAAGATGGTATCCAAAAAGCTTTCGGCTCCAAATTCGGCTCCAATCCCAAAATAATGTGAGGCGGTCTGTGCCACATCCGCAAAAGAAGCTCTGGTACCAAGATTCACACCACCTTTGAATCTCTTGCCATATACAAGAAGCGGAACATATTCGCGGGAGTGATCTGTACCCTTTGTTGTGGGATCACAGCCGTGGTCTGCGGTAATTATAAGCAAATCATCATCTCTTAGCCGGGCTAATATATCTGGTATCCTATTATCAAATTCCTTTAGGGCCTTGGCATATCCCATAACATCATTTCGATGCCCATATAACATATCAAAATCTACAAGATTCGTAAACAATATACCTTCGAAGCTTTTTTTCATATACTCAAGAGTCTTATTAACTCCATCCATGTTACCATGTATGTGAACAGAATCGGTAATACCTCTTTTATTGAATATATCTTCAATCTTGCCAACCGCCTTGACCTTGTATCCACTATCTTTGACGTAATCCAAAATGGTTTTTTTTATAGGATCAAGAGAAAAATCTCTTCTTTTATCGGTCCTTTCATAATGGCCCTTTTCACCCGTGAAGGGTCTTGCAATTACCCTTCCTACTGCATGATCCCCCTTTAGTATCTTCCTTGCGATGCCACACATTTTATAGAGGGTTGTAATAGGTATTATATCCTCATGGGCAGCTATCTGGAACACACTGTCGGCAGAGGTGTAAACAATCGGATAACCTGTCTTTAGGTGTTCATCTCCTAAAATATTGATTATCTCAGTACCCGATGCGGGGATATTGCCGAGGGTTTTTTTGTTTATAGCTCTTTCAAACTCATGCATTACCTCCCTAGGAAATCCCCTAGGATACACTGGAAATGGCCTGTCCATTATTATCCCTGCAATTTCCCAATGTCCCGTGGTTGTATCCTTCCCCGGGGATTTCTCCGCCATTTTGCCGTAACAAGCTTTCGGGGCAATCGTGGGTTTTATTCCCCTCATCCCATTTATGTTTCCTAAACCTAAAATTTCGAGATTGGGAAGGGAAAACCCAGGTATAGATGCCGCTATATTCCCCAATGTATTGCTTCCCTGATCGCCATAATTACTTGCATCCGGAAGTTCCCCAATACCGACGCTGTCTAAAATTAATATTATTAGCCTTTTCATGGTAGATTCCCCTTTACCTTTATAGTAGTTGCCCCCACTCTTGTCTTTTTAGACCCAATAATTTAGGAGCAAGACATAATATCTTACCCCTAATTATAATACATTGTATAAATAATACAAAACAATAATACCCTTCAATAATACACAAAAGATTAGTTTGTTTTTGTTTGCTTAAAAAAACCAAATTAAGCCCTAGGATGTGTCTTCTTATATACCTCCATTAACTTGTTTTTCGCTATCTGTGCATAGATCTGTGTAGAAGATATATCGGAATGTCCTAGCATTTCCTGTATAGATCTTAGATCCGCCCCATTCTCTAGAAGATGGGCTGCAAAGGAATGTCGCAATGTGTGGGGAGTAATATCTTTGTTTATATTTGCCTGGTTTTTATACTGCTTAATTATTTTCCAAAACCCCTGACGAGTAAGCCTTTTTCCATTGATGTTTACAAATAAAGCCTTTTCATCCTTCCTTTGTACCAAAAGCTTACGCGATTTTGCCATATAAGCCTTCATAGCATTTGCCGATAAGGTCCCTATAGGTATCATTCTCTCCCTTGCCCCTTTGTTACACGTCACGCAGCGCATCTCAATGTTTATATCAGGAACATCAAGGGAAATTAGCTCAGATACCCTTATACCCGTAGCATATAAAAGCTCTAGCATTGCCTTATCCCTATAACCCTTAAGATCATCGCATTTGGGCTGTTCTAGGAGCAATTCCACCTCCTTGGTTGAAAGTATCTGCGGAAGCTTCTTTTCAACCTTTGGAGATTCCAACCCTTCAGTAGGATCCTGGGAGATTATACTATTCCTCGTCAAGTATTGATAGAAGGATCGGATGGATGCAAGATTGCGCGAAATAGTAGAGGTGGCCCTTCCCTTCTTTTGAAGATGCATAAGATATGTTATAACCGTAGCCTTGTTTGTGTTGGCTACATTTTTGATCTTTATATCTCCTAGGTATGTAATAAATTGTTCGATATCCCTTCTGTATGATTGTAGGGTATTCAAAGATAAACACTTATCTTTTTCAAGAAATTCCAAAAAACTCAATACCAATTCCTCCATAAAAACCTACTCCTTATTTTCAGAAATTTATTTTAATAAAATACTACACAATATTAATTCTAGGATTTAATCACCTATCTATCTTAAAGTAGACAGTTTACATTAATTCGTATCTTAAAAAATTTATTCTCTGGGCTGTCTACGTTTCTCATTATATAAGAATATCTAGCTGGGGTGCAATAATTTTCCACGTTATACGCTATATTTGGGAGTTCTGTATGAATTTTTCGACTATTTTTGTGCACTATATACAATATAATGATTTCAACCATATCCATTTCCCATTTTAGGAATGTTATACCTATTATTTATTGTTAACGAAATATGGGTTGTTTATACAAAGCAGTTTATATTTTATGCATAACATCTGGCTTTACGCCTTGGTAGTTTTACGACACCATCATCCTCATAAAAACCGGTGTTATGTATGCTTCTACCAATATCCCCGAAAACATGAATACTAAAAAAACTAGGGTTACAAGGCAGTAAGCAAGAAAGCTTGTTTTCAAACTTTCCCTTGAAATGTGTTTTATTGACTTGCTTTTTATAATATTCATGGAAAAATTTATTCCATTTACACCAAGTGCAATAATGCATGGAACCATTATTATCTCTTTAGGGAGCACTGTCAGCAAAGCGAAAATCACTCCTTTAAACCCAAGAATGCATATGATGGCTCCAGATGTAAAACCTGTTATAAATCCCCTTACACCAATTAAAAAATATATAAAGGGTATTCCGATAATGGTTACACCTAGAACCCACAAAACTGTGATTAGTCGCATGTTGTCGATAATCGATATTCTTATTATTTCGTTGGCATCAATCCTTTGATGTCTGAAAAGCTCTAGAAAACCTTGGAAATAGTTCTCTAATTCACTTTTTTGGATGCTACTCAATCCGTTTACCGTAAATGCCCCCGCAGATATCCCAGCGATAAATACCAAGACCAAAAATAGGTAGGTGTTAATATTGCTTTTTATATGCACTGATAGGGTTCCACGTATTTTTTTAAGCATCTCTATCTCCTTATAATTACACACCATACGTTATTTTAGTTAATTGGCCAGCTTAATAAAAATTCTATGCTTTAAAGGGTAAAAAAATTACAATACATCGAAATGTATTGTAAACTTTACTAAAAACCCAAATATATACGTAAGCTAAATTTCTGCCTCACCTTTAATAAATTTGTCAGCTAATAGTATCCCTATTATTGTCTTTGCATCGGTTATCTTATTGCTTAAAATCATATTTGTAAGCTCGTCTATAGGTATTTTCTCCACAGTTACAAACTCGTCTTCATCCGCACATGCGATACCCTCACAAAGCCCTGTAGCAATATACAAATGCAAAATTTCGTTTGAAAACCCTGGGGTGCTATAAAAGCTTAGGATATGCTGAATTTTATCGGCCTCAAGCCCCGTTTCTTCTTTTAGCTCCCTAATTGCACACACATCAGGCTCTTCACCCTCATCAAGCTTTCCGGCTGGCAATTCCAGCGATACCTCTCCCACGGGTGTACGATATTGTCTGACCATATAAAGCTCATTATTCTTGCTAACAGGTATAATGACCGATGCTCCCGGATGAATAACAATATCACGAGAGGCTTCCTTCCCGTTTGGAAGCAGAACCTGCCAACTTTCCACACCAATTATATTACCTTTGAAAATTTGTTTTTTTGAAATAACACCTTCACTATGTTCCGCATCCGCACTGGAATCCCCAACACTGGAATCCCCAACACTGTGGTATCCTTCCCTTAACATTCTGCTGTATCTTTTAACTTGATCCGTTGCAAGCTTGTCACACCTATTATTGTATTCATTATCACTATGCCCTTTTACCTTGATCCATTCGATATTATGTCGCTCATTTAACTTGTCCAATTCTTTCCATAGGTCTATATTCTTTACTTCCTCACTTTCCTTTCGACGCCAACCATTTTGTTTCCATTTGCCTATCCAGTTTTGGGTAAAAGCATTTACAAGATAGGCACTATCGCTGTATAATTCTACCCTGCAGGGCTCTTTTAAGTATTTTAAGGCCTCTATCGCTGCCTTAAGCTCCATTCTATTGTTTGTGGTTTCTTCCTCGTATCCTGATATCTCTTTTTCATGCTCTCCATACATCAATACAGCCCCCCAGCCCCCGATCCCCGGGTTACCTGAGCAAGCCCCATCAGTATATATAATTACCTTTTTCATAGCATCTCCTTCCTATTAAAGCTTTTTTGCTGTGGTCGCCCTTTTGTCTTGCGATGGCTTTTTTGTAGCCTAAATACGATTTAGTTGTATGTTTTCCCGATCTCCAAAGCCCTTTTTGTGCACTTATCCATCGCCTCAATTATGGTATATCTGAATTTGTTCTTTTCAAGGGAACTCACCGCTTCTATTGTTGTCCCTGCCGGTGAACACACCTGATCTTTTAACTCACCGGGGTGTTTTCCCGTTTCAAGTACCATTTTTGCCGATCCCAAAACGGCCTGAGCCGATAATTTATAAGCCAATTCCCTAGGTATCCCTGATAAAACAGCGGCGTCAGCCATTGCCTCTATAAACATAAATACATAAGCCGGGCTACTACTGGTAACCGCTGTAACCTCACTCATAAGGTTTTCGTCTAGAAGCTCTACCCTCCCAAAGCACCCAAATATATTTTTAATCATTTGCTCTTCAGCTTCCGAAATCCCCTCGTGGCATATCAGTGTCATCCCCTCCCCAACAAGTGCTGGGGTGTTTGGCATAGTTCGCACTACCTTTTTGTCCTGTCCCAATATATCCTTATAAAATTTTATAGGGATTCCAACAGCCACGGAAATTAATATTTTTTTATCATTCATCCCCGTTTTTATTCTATCCAGCGTTGTCTTTATTATATTCGGTTTCACGGCCAATATTATGATATCCGATTTTTCAGTTAATTCTCTTTCGCTTTGCACTGTACAAACTCCTATGTTTTCCTCCAGCTCCAAAAGCCTTTTTTTATCTATATCGTAAACTAGAATATCTCCCGCCGATATAATACCCGATTTAGATATACTATTAATCATTGCAAACCCCATATTTCCTGCACCTATAAAGCCGATTCTCTTGTCCATAGAATACCTCCTAATATGAAAAAACAATTCTAATTACCTTTTTATATCTTACCATAAAAAGCTGGGATTTCGTATAAATTTTTGATTGTGGGGCATCCCCATCCTTTCATAATCAATATTGCTTCCTGAAAACTCTATAAAATATGCTAAATCACAGATTTTCTTACCTATGATTGTGTTTCATAAAAAACTTAAGTTTTTTGCTATTGACATAAAAGCAAATTCGTTATATACTGTAAAAGCCGATGTAGGGGCATAGCTCAATTGGTAGAGTAGCGGTCTCCAAAACCGTTGGCTGCGGGTTCGATTCCTGCTGCCCCTGCCACAATGTGAGGTTTCGTTTTATAGGTGAAAACGGAACTTCTTTTATATTTCCTCCACATATCTTCCATTTCAATATGTTCCTAAATATTTTTAAAACTTTATACACTTGGGATATAACTAAACTGTATCCGATAATTCAAGTGCAACCCCTTCAATTTGGTTTTGCTGATACTGACAATAATCTATATTAGACCCTCCCACATCCTTTGGCAACACTATTGTGGGAATCTTTACATAGAAAGTACTTCCAACCCCCAGTTTACTTTCTACCCAAACCGTTCCCTCGTGCATCTCAACCAAAGATTTTACTAGGGATAACCCTATACCGGTACTTTCATAATCTTTTACGAAGGAGTCCTCTACTCTTTTAAATCTTTGAAATATGGTATCGATTCTATTTTCGGGTATTCCTATTCCGGTATCTTTTACCGAAATGATTATATTTCCCGCCTCCTCGTGTATGGACACATTAATAGAGGCACCCTGAGCTGTGAACTTAATTGCATTAGACAAAAGATTTAAAATAACTCTTTCAATTTTTTCAATGTCGCAAGCAATAATTTTCTTCTCTACATCAGAGTTGAATTTAAGAGTTAAATTCTTGTTTTTTGTATATTCAGCAACAGATGAGACGACATTTTCTACGATATCCACAATATCACAATTTTGAAGCTTTAGCTCATAAGCCCCTGAATCAATTTTTGAAATATCTAAAAGATTGTTTACCGTCCTAAGAAGTTTTAGGGAGTTTTGTTTCAATGTTGCGATATACCTATTTGTTTTTTTCTTATCGCTCAAAAAGTCTACGTTCCCTTTAAGTCCTTCTTCTATGATCTGGATAACGCAAAGGATAACACTTATGGGCGTTCTTATTTCATGGGACATATCAGTAAAAAAGTTGATTTTGAATTTATTAAGCTCAAATAACATGCGATAATTTTCCTCACTCTTGGAAAGCAGTCTTTTTGCCTTTTTGCATTTCCTTGTTTCCATCTCTAGTTTTTTGTTTATGTTTATTAGCTCCCCCGTCTTTTCCTCTAGAGTAACATATGCCTTATCCAATGAGCTAAATAAATTTTTAACCGGCCTTTTAAAGCCTAGCTCTAAAACCATCCTGAATAAAACATAAAAACTTGCAAACCTCATTAAATGGGCAAAAATATTACAGATATCATCAACATCTTTATAAAAAACAGAAAACATCTGAGAAAAAACCCCAAGCAATAAATATACTACAATGTAGTGAACTACCCTTTTAGGGAAGCTCCTTCTTTTAACGATAAAAAACAGAAAGAATATTGCATTGATGGCAAGAAGAACGCTGTCATATACCACCTTAAACAATGTGGGGTTTTGTCTAGCATTAATACATTCGGGGAATATTTGAAACACCAATATCGATAGAATGAGCCCAAAGGTAACTGCTAAGGAAATATAAACAAACCTCCCGATGCTATATTTGTATTTGTGTAGCAGGAACGAAATACCAAACACTAGGGATCCATAGGTTTTAAATGCCATAGATAGTTGTATAGATATATTCTTACTGCCAAGCCCGGGAAACATATGCGTATCGAACAGTAGCGTATGAAGGATTAATAAAATTCCCGAAAATAGACTAATTATACTAATGTAAAAGAAATAATCCTTCTTTGTTATGGAATAGCCATTGTATGCCGTCAATGCCACTGCTAATGCAGTAAAGGCACAAAACATCTCTAAAAGAATGTGAAAAAGCAAATAGCTATGCACACCTAAAAAGATCAGGGCAGTACATATAGTAAACAGGATTAAACCATATAAAATTTTTACTACACTCACTTTTAATTCATTTTCTACTCTAATGACCCTCATAACTACCCCACCCAACAAAAAAATAATATACGCCTGTGCTTAAAATCCCCCCTAATACAGGTTTTCTCTTTATATTCGACATATTCATTTCTATTATAGCCTTATTCTCACAAAAAATAAACATAAATTTGCCAATAATATTTTTGTATGCTTTTAGAAATGTATTAGCCGTGATTGCTTATGCAAAGCTTTTTTGCAACTTATCTTGAGATAAGAAGATATAATGGCAAAACTAATGATACGAATGCAACTATAAACACCATAACGGAACCTAGTCTATCCTTATTGTTCCAGCTCCATTTTCCGTAGCTGGCTGTCTTTAAAAAACTCCATAAAAGGAATACGCTCAAAACACATATCTCCAATGTCATTGTTTATTCCAACCCTCCCCCATTGCTTTGCTCGGGTATAGTTTTTATTATATGACCGGATCTCCTTATTTCAACATCCACCCCTACATTAAAGGAGGATTTTTTATATTTTTCCAGCCAGTTAAATTCCACCCATTCATCCCAAGTCAGAAACTTGCTTTTCACTATTTCACCAAAACCGTTGATATCGCTTTCAAATTCCTTAGCTGTCCTTTTTAGCATCCTTTCTATACCTTCTTTTAAAAATTCCTCCGTTGCCGTCTCAAGAATACGCATATTATTAACATTTTCATAGTTTATACCACTTTGAATAGATAAAAGATCTGCCTCTAATCGAATCTTGAGATCGATTATAGGCTTTTCACCCTTAACCTCCACCTTTGTTTTGGGCTTTCTGTTCTGCCTTAAATTCAAAAGAACAAACTTCCCCTTCTCCCTGGGATCAGGTATTGTTAAGTACGAGTGACCGTATTTGCCCATAACCATGTGCTGGAAAAGGGTTTCCTCACCATCCATTTCACCCACCATTTTACCCCCATTAAACACCGCCACACCCATAACTTCGGTCTTAAGATTTCCTACCTTTGGCATTTCTCCAGCAAGATAATCACCAGCTAAAGGATGGTTTCTGCCTTTCTGCATACATGTAGAGTTTTCCACCATTAGTTCATCACTGCCTTTAAATTTACTTACACCGGCAAGAACCGCCACAGGTTGAATATTATAACTGGTCATCGCTTGATTAAAGGTGATTAATCTCGTCTCCATGGTAAAACCGGTATATTTATGTGCCCCAAAAATCATTTCATAATATTTCGCAGGATTTGATTCTAGTTCCGGTTTAACCTCCCTTATAAATTTTTCAGATGCATTTTGGGTTCCCCTTGCTACCAACACATAAACGGTTGGCCTGAACTCTCTTCCACGCAAAATAGCCTTAATATATTTTTCAATACCTTCCCTTGCAAGTTCTTCTGAAAAAATTACAGCTTTAACATGCGAAAGATTTAGCTGTTTGCTAACATAGGTGTTAATCATATTAAGTCCCGAATATATGGAAGGGGGTTCTACCGTAACAATAGATACGGATTCCGAACCGGCACCACCCGAGCCGCCGCACTCCGATTCTCCACCCTCACCGCCTTCCCCGATCTTAGTTGGAATCACAATTTGAAGGGTTAACCTCAAGACCTCTCCATCCCCCTTGTCAAGGCCTATAGCTATGGGATAAGCCAATTCATCGATCTCCCTTCTATCATAGCAAGCGCTAAATAAGAGACAGGGAAAAATGATAAAAAGCGACAAAAAAATGCACTTAATTTTCGGTACCATACTAAGCATTCCCTTCCTTCATTTTCTTCTTTAATGTGGCAAGAAGCAAAACAACAAATGTAACACCAAAAGTAACAATCCAAGCAAATCTCCTTATAACAATATTGTCAAGAAATATCACTTCCATAAGGCTTTGCGGCACTAAAGCAATTGAAAATATTATTATAGTAAAAGGTAATATTAAAGGCCTATGATATTTTAACCAGAACGCCTTTTTAAAAACATGGGCTGTAAAAAACAAACCGATACTAAGATAAATAAATGCCGCTGTCGCCCACACAAGAATAAAGATCGATTCTATTCTTTGGAAGAATATCCCATATGATATGAGTCTTGAAATAAAATACATCGGTAAAAAATTGCTCAAACTATTAGGGTAGGGCAACGTTAATGAGTAAACAAGGGTTCCCAATGTCAAAAAAAGCGTCGATAGAAGGAGTGCCAACACGCCACTTTTTTTGTAATTATCGTAAGTTCCTAGAAAAGGTATCGCTAAAAACAATGCACTTATACCAGAAAATACAGAAATCCTTGAAATACCCTCTGCAAAAAGATCGTAGGGGCCGGTTCCAAAAACAGGTGTTAAATTTGAAAAATTAAAATACCTTGCGGCACTCAATATAATCATTAGGTAAACCACAGCTATAACCGGCACACTTATTGCGGCCATTCTTACTAAAGGCTCTAAGCCCAAAAAAGCTCCTATAATCATTCCCACAGCAAAAAACAACATTACAAAACTTATAGGGGATTCCGTTAAGCTTATTACTTTCAAATCCTCTGCATATTCCCTCAGGGTAATGGCAATTATAAAAATATAGTCAATCAAAAATATCATTCCCACTGTAATTCTCCCAAATCCGCCTGCCAGAAATTCACTCACATCCAACAAGTCCTTGCCCTCAAAGTTTTTGTATAACATTGAAATAATCAGAAATAATATCAGGGAAATCACCGCCGTGTATATAGTCAGTATCCACCCCGCATTCCCTACACTTTCCGCCATATTGCGGGGAAAGCTTAAAAATATTTGGTTGCAAATAAATATAAGCAAAAATGAAATCGTCTCTCTTTTACCAAATATTATTTTATCTCCCATCGGATACCTCCCTAAAAATTAGCTTTATAATTATTGTTTCTTCTTATCATTTTTAGTCCACTTTCTTGATATATTAGGCTGTCTGTCTACATCCTTGGGATTAAGATAATCAGGCCTTCTTTCCTGTTTCCATATGGGGCTTCTTACAAATGGGCCAACAAAACTGCTATGAGTTTTGGGTCCTATAGGGCTCATAAACGGCACACCAAATGATTTAGCTGAGCACAGCCATGTCCCGTAGACAAATAAGCCAAAAGTTATGCCCAAAAATCCTGATAATGAGGCCAAAAAAATGAAAACAAATCTTAATAACCTGAAGGATAACCCCAGCCCAAAGTTGGGTATGGCAAAGGATCCTATGCCGGTAACCGCAACGATTATTATCATTATGGGGCTAACAACATTTGCAGCAACAGCCGCCTGGCCCAATACCAAAGCCCCGATTATCCCAAGGGTTGGACCCAAAGGCCCAGGTCTTCTAATACCCGCCTCAAGTATGAGCTCAAACGCAAATTCCATTATTAATATCTCTACAACCGACGGAAACGGAACCAATTCCCGGGAAGCTTCGATTGCAAGCAAAAGCTCCGTGGGTATCATCTCATGGTGAAAATTAGTTATGGCAACGTAAAGCCCCGGCAAAAGGAGTGATACAAATATTGCTATGGTACGTATAATCCTTACAAGGTTTGCATATGGAAACCTCATATAGGTATCTTCTGCCGATTGTAGCAAATCCAGGTTCGTGGTCGGTACAATTAAGGCAAAGGGACTTCCAGACATGATTATTGCGATCTTGCCATCAGAGAGGGCCGCCGCAACTCGATCGGGTCTTTCGCTGGCAATAATTTGGGGTGCTGTTAAAAATGGATTATCCTCTAGAAACTGCTCCAATTCTCCCGAATCAAATATATAATCCACATCTATGCCCTCCAGCCGTCTTTTGATCTCGGAAACAAGAGAACTGTTTGCAATATCCTTTATATACATCAGTGAGCATGGTGTTTTGCTTCTATTTCCCACTGATACATCCACCGCTACAAGATCCTCGTCTTTTAAAATCTTCCTTACAAGGGCGGTATTGGTTCTTAGAGTCTCGGTAAAACCCTCTTGAGGACCCCTTACAACATTCTCTACCTCCGGTCGTTCAACCCCTCTACTCTCCCAACCTTTTGCATCACATGTAAAAGCTGAATCAACCCCATCAATAAAAATACCGCACCCCCCAAAATTCACCTCGTCAATAACCTTCTTCATTTTCCTAAATTCCCTTATCTGGCTGTGGGGTACAAGTTGTCTGCTGATGTATTCTGTAAGTTCCCTTTTCTCCCCCTTTATATCAAGATTCGATAGAAGCATCAAAGGCTGCATTATGCTAGAATTTATGATATTATCATTGGTCATCCCATCATAAAATATAATAAAGGCTCGGATAATTTTACTTCCCACTGTAATATCAAATTCCCTTAAGACAATATCCCCGTTTTCTGGGACTGAGTAAACCCTTTTAAGGTAGTCCGAATTTTCGTCCAGTTTTATGCTTACTAATTTTTCTTCACACACTTTTTTATCTTGTTCCCCGCCGGCATCCGGTCGTTTATATATAACCTTGGGTAAGTCGCCTTTCTCTTTGTTTGGCTCTTTCTTCATCCCTTTTTCAAACCCCTCGGATTGCTTTTCCTTTAGTATAAATCTCTCTACTTTTTGGGGTTCATGATACGTAAATATTTTTTTTAATATCTTTTTATAGTCGGCCAAACATTTCACCTCTCAAGAATATCCGTTTTTCTGCTCTTGATTAAATATGTAAATTAATGTTTAGATCCCAATATCCAATCTAAGCATATTATGGCTTGCAGAGTTTTAAAATATTCAGATTAAATCATTTATTTTTATAGGTTGCCTTTAAATGGCAAGGGGAATTAAAAGATAGTACAACCTTCCTCCCGATCCCGTCTGCATTCATTTTTCTACCACTTTTGAAAGTTCTATTACCTTATTATCATTTCCTGAACCCAATGCTCCTATTTCAAGCATGTATAATTTCCCATTATGAAATGTTAGAAAATGTTCGTATATAATATCAATAATTTTAAAATTTTTTATATGTTTTTTAAATAACTTTACTTAAATATCTTTTCACTCCACTATGTGAACATCTGTATTTTTGTATTTTATTTCTTGCTGATTATGTGAACATCTCGTGGATTCCCTTGTTTTTGTTCGTTTTTCGTGAATTATAGGCGATTCTTTAAAAACTCAAGTTTTTGCATATTTACAGCTATGAAATAGTATGCTATAATAGTGAGGCGTCGGCGGGGTGTAGCTCAGTTTGGTATGAGTGCTTGCTTGGGGTGCAAGAGGTCGCTGGTTCAAATCCAGTCACTCCGACCAGCCAAATCAACGGATTTTTACAATAAAATCCGTTGATTTTTATTTTTTACAACATACCCCCCACCCTGTTTTCCCCCCTACAATTACGGGACCTCTTTACAGAGGCTTTTTGATATCCAGTAATTATAGCAATGGGCAAAAAATATCTTTTTAGAACCATAGAAAACTTTCAATGTATAAAAAATTCTAAATATGAAGATAATTATATTGAAATTCTAGGATTCGAAGGAGGATGAGTTTATGCCCAATGATAGGATATTGTTGTCAAAAAGATCCCAAAATCCTAGGGACAGTAATAAAGTGACGAAAGTCTACGGATTATTAATTTGTTTTTTATTTGTTTTATTAATCGTATTGGCATCAAGCAACCTTATAACGTATAGCTGGTATAGCAGGGCAAATCGTTACTTCGAGGATACATTTTTAAGGGTTCAATCAGCTGCAGAAGAAAATAATGACCTTTTGTCAATTAATGATTCTCTGAAAAAAAGCTATGCCCTTTTGGAGGAAAACTATAATAAAATTTTAATTCAAAATAAAGACATCCAAAATCAGCTTTATGAACTAATGGAAAGATATCAAGAGCTTGAGCATGTAAATTTAGAATTGGCTGATGACAATATAAAGCTTCAAGATTCACTAGAAATGGCGGCTGCAGTAGGGATAAAACCACAGAACTATACGGAATCTGATAGCATCGTTACAAGAAGTTCTAACGATAGGGGTGAATACATAGGCAAATTTTTAGGTACCGCCTATACGCCCTCTAAGGAAGAATGCGGAAACGATATGGGTATTACAAACTCTGGAGAACCAATTGTACCGGGAATATCGATTGCTATAGACAAAGAATATTGGCCCTTTGGAACTATCTTTTATATAAAAGGTTTGGGTTATGCGGTGGCTATGGATACAGGAAGTGCAATTAAAGGAAAATACAGATTCGACTTTGCGGTATTTGATAAAAACTTTGCAAAACAACTTGGTTCAAATTATTGGGATGTATATTTGGTAAAACTAGGTGATGGGAAAGTCGAAAAAAATCCTCTACAGAACGGATAAGAATATCCATGGCTATTCTTTGTTAGTTTGCTTTAAAAGCTTGACCCAAAAAGGGAAACAGTTAAATGGGTAGGTAACGGTGATTATTTCATCTTCCCTACCTATAACATCATGTATATTATCCAAACTGCCAAACCATAAATTAAAAAAATTGTGCATTAACAAACTTGTGGCAATATAAACCTAAACAATTTCATTTGTTCATGTTCTACTATTTCGTATTCATTTTCCATATGGGTATTTAGCAACTCCAAAATTTCAACCAAACAATTTGGTAGAAAGATATCTCTCTCCCGTATCCGGTAAAAGCACAACTATGGTTTTGCCCTTGTTCTCGGATCTTTTCGCCATTTCAGTTGCCGCAAAAGTTGCTGCCCCCGACGAAATCCCCACAAGCAACCCCTCACTAGACGCAAGATTTCTAGCCGTCATAAAAGCTTCGTCATTTTTCACCTTATATATTTCATCAATTATGTCCATATTTAAGATCTCTGGTATAAAGCCGGCACCTATACCCTGTATCTTGTGGGATCCAGGCCCTTCCCCGGATAATACGGCCGAGTCCTCGGGTTCTACTGCAACAAGTCTTACGCTGGGTTTCTCCTGCTTTAGTATTTCTCCGACTCCAGTTATTGTACCGCCCGTACCTATTCCAGCTACAAATATATCAACCCCACCATTAGTATCCCTTAAAATTTCCTGGGCCGTGGTTTCTCTGTGTATTTGCGGGTTGGATCTATTTTTAAACTGCTGGGGAATAAACGAATTAGAAATTTCAGATGCCAACTGCTCGGCTTTTTTTATAGAACCCTTCATTCCTTCAACCCCTGGTGTCAGCACAAGCTCTGCGCCTAGCGCTTTTAAAAGGGCAATCCTTTCGCTGCTCATGGTATCAGGCATCGTAAGGATTAGGCGGTACCCACTTGCAGCAGCTACCATGGCCAATGCAATTCCAGTATTACCACTGGTAGGTTCAATTATAACGGTTTCTTTGTCAATAAGCCCCCTGTCTTGCGCATCCCTTATCATTGCATAACCAATCCTATCTTTAACGCTCCCACCTGGGTTAAAATACTCAAGCTTTGCAATAAGCCTAGCCCCTAACCCCTGTATCCTATTATAATTGCCGAGCTCCAGAAGGGGCGTATTACCTATTAGCTCCATCAAATTTCTTGCAATTTTACCCATGTTATCGCCTCCATTAATATTAGTCAATAAATACTACAAATGTTCCTAGGCTATATTATATATCAAATCCCACTACTTTACTATGATTACCATACCGCTAAATTTTTTTGCTACTGCACATTTTACCTCCTGAAAAGAAGGATTTTAGCCTGCTATATAGAATAGATATAACTATAGAATATATCGTCTCTTTTTTATAACTTTATTCATATCTCGAACAAAACACTAATGTGGAACGAATCTCCCCTGTTGCACAGTAGTGTTTTTTCTTTTATCTGGTTTAGATAAAACATTAGGCTTTAAGTTTTTTATCCAGATGTTCATATCTTCAAATCCACCGCAGATATTACAGTTATTTATAAGTCTCCCACCATAATAGTATCCCTGCTTTCTTAAAGAGATATTTATCCCTGCATTTATTGCTCTGCTAAGGCTATATAGAATATAGTATCCCCTGGCTTTTAGATCCTCTTCAAGCTCATTTATAAGATTGGACAATAGCCCCCGCCCTCTGTACTTTGGATAGGTAGCACAATCGGTTATTTCGGCATTTAAGTTTTTACTGTCTAGATCCGCCGAAGCAATGCTTATGAGACCATTAGTGCTAAATACACCCTTGAATAAAATTTTTTCATTAATCATTTCCCTAAGATATTCTTCCTCAAACACGGGTGCGGGATACGTTTTAAAAACTTTTTTAAATAACTTTATCATTTGTGGAATATCATCTTCAACACAATCCCTTATTTTGTACTGTTCATCTATTTTTCGAGGTTTTGAGATCCTTTTTTCATCAAAACACATCTTTAGTATCTCTTCCTCTTCCTCTTCTCTTTTTGAATGGACCCTATCTTTATTTAGGAAAAAGGATACACAGTATGCATCCCTTCCCCTAAAGAAACCACTTATTAACCCTTCGACTACAAAACCCATCTTTCTAAAAAAGACAAGATCCCTAACTCTACAATTGCACAGTACTTTTCCCAACCCCTTATCCCGTGCTAAGACTAGGACCTTTAAAAGTAGCTCTTTTGATAATATTTCATAATTTAAAATTTTTAATCTTAAATTTGTATAATCAATGTAACTTTCTATTCCTTCGAATTCGATAACTTCATTACACATTTGCATGTTTACTTATGCTCTCCCTTTTATTCATTCTGACATTACTTCTTGGTATGAGGCTTATTCTATCCTCTTCATATAACTGTCCTATTCCCCTTGAATCGTTCTTCTTGTATTTTTTGCAAATACCACAATTTTTACACTCATGCGTCTTATCTTCGGGTTCTGAATAGGAGCATATCACACCTTCAAAGTTTCGGAGTATCAGCTTCTCCGGTGATTGGGATACAATATATTGGGGATTTATGGGTATTTTCCCTCCTCCCCCTGGGGCGTCCACAACAAAGGTCGGTACTGCAAAGCCCGAGGTATGGCCCCTAAGCATTTCAATTATTTCTACCCCTGCCGATACAGGCGTCCTAAAATGCTCAATTCCTTCGGACAAATCACATTGATAAAGATAGTAGGGCCTAATCCGATTTTTTACAAGTTTGTGAACAAGGTTTTTCATTATATAAGGGCAATCATTTATTCCCCTT
This sequence comes from Clostridium sp., assembly GCA_012798835.1. Classification (GTDB taxonomy): domain Bacteria; phylum Bacillota; class Clostridia; order Acetivibrionales; family Acetivibrionaceae; genus Hungateiclostridium. Next base: position 13,219 of record JAAZML010000113.1, on the reverse strand, counting down.
AGCAAAACTGACTGATTCCCCAGAGGAACTCCCGCATCCGCCAACATTCTGCATGCATTTTTCGCTTCCCGTGTAACCTCCTTCGGGTGGTTAGAATGCGTATTCAGCCACACTGGATGGTACTTTTTTAGCATCTTACACAACTCGGGGGTTATCCTTTGGGGCATAACTACGGGTGTCCTAGATCCGATTCTAATTACCTCTACATGCTTTATGGCTCGAATGCTTTTTAATATATGTTCTAAAAAATTATCCGATACACAAAGCGCATCTCCCCCCGAAATTAATACATCTCTAATTTCCAAATTGTTTTTTATATATTCTATTGCTCTGTTTACATTTTTAAGGGACATGTTTTTATCTTCGTGACCCGCAAATCTCCTTCTTGTACAGTGTCTACAATACATTGAGCATTGATCCGTTATAAGAAGTAAAACCCTGTCCGGGTATCTATGTGTAAGCCCTGGAACGGGGGAATCTCTTTCCTCATGCAAAGGATCATTCATGTCCGAGTGGGAAATAAGTGTCTCTGATATAGTGGGTATTCCCTGCCGCCTTATAGGGCATGATGAATCATTCGAATCCATAAGGGAAGCATAATAAGGAGTTATACCCATCCTTAGGGTTTTAAGGCATCTTTTGATTCCCTGCCTTTCTTCATCGGTAAGGTTTATGATTTGCTCCAGTTCTTCAACAGTAGTGATTCTATTAGATAATTGCCATTTCCAATTATTCCAATCTTCCTTTTTAACATCCCCCCAAATAGCTATTTTCTTGTAATTCGTTTCCATTTGTACTGCCTCCTCTTTTTTTAAGCACAATAATAGTTTAAATAATATCCGTAATTGTTTTGACAAAACAAACTCTTCTTATTCCATAATGATAGCAACATCCATGCTTAAAATAAAAAAGTTTGCGGCATTGATTCTTCCTGCTTTTTAGGTCAAATCGCATTTACAGGTGAATCGGTAGCATTTGTTCTGCATTTTTTACACTTCCCTTTTTTTATGTTATATTCTTTTTCAAGATAACTTTCAAGTACCTTCCCAAAATTCAGGACATCACTCATTTCAAAATACCCAACCTTTCCGTGTATAAACTTAGCAGCCTTAACTGCCCCAATAGCAAAAGCCTTTCTAGAAAAACATTCATGGCTAATTTCAATTTTATCGTAGTTTCCTGCGATTATAACTTCGTGCTTTCCAACTACACCACCAATTCTGTGGGAGCTAATTGGCACCTTTGCTTCACCATTCATGTCCCCTACGGAACTAAGACCCCTTTTAACTTCCTGCGCAATTTTTATAGCTGTTCCTGAAGGAGCATCTTTTTTATGTCTGTGATGTACCTCGGTAATCTGAAAATCGTAATTGTCAAGTATGCCAGCGGCGATATTTGTAAGGAGCATAAGTACGTTGACCCCTAAGGTTATATTGGGCGCATAACAAATTGCATTGTGGTACATTCTAGTTAGCACAAACAGTCTTTTTAGGGCGAAGTCCGAAAAACCCGTTGTCCCCACTACAATATTAACCCTCATTTTAGAAAAAACTTTGGCATTCCTTATTGTCGCCTCGGGACTTGAAAAATCTATTACCACATCAGGCTTGTTTTTAAAGATAACCTGCCTTAAATTATCCTGGTTTTCGATAATTATCCCTGAATTGTTAGATCCTATAACCTCATCCAGTGGCTTACCTAGTTTTTCGCTGTTGGGGCTACATATAACCGAAACCAATTTCATGTTCTTTTGTTCCAAAATGATCCTTGCAATTTCCCTTCCCGTTTTACCGATTCCGACTAAACATATCTTTATCAATTCAAATCCCCCATTCAACTTATTTATTTGTAGAAAATCCCCCTTTTGTCCACACCATCCGCCTATGATCAGTAGCTTCTTTTCACCTTCCCGCCGCTGTGCCTTATGCCTATGTTAGTTGTTTTCGGTTATCACCGGTAAGAATTGTACTCCCTACAGGTTTACCCCCATGTGCGTGGTTTTTTAAATAGTAAAAACCGCAGGGAAGTATCTGCGGTCTATGCTTATACATACATTAATATGCTAATATGCACCCACACTTCTCTATCAACGCTTACGGAGTTAGCTGACGGATTTGGATCGAAAGAGACTGACCCTACTTAGCGAAATAGCTAAGATTCACCCCTAAACATTGGTTCCCCCGTTCAATGGATTAAGCGCTTTATGCTAGGTAACGCTATAACTTTTCATTTGCAGTGTATTCTACCCCAACCTTAGAACACCGGATTACCTCCTTTTACATAGTTACATCCCTTAAAACTAATATATTATATGCAAAACTAATAATAGTTGACAGAAACCTTAAGCCATCAAAATCTATAATACTTCCCCATTCTCAGGTATACTATCCTTTGGCCTCTACCGCATATTTCATCCTTTAAAATCCACATAATCAATCCTTGGTGAAAATTATTTTAGGCTTGTATTCTTTTTGTATCCCATGCCAAATCCCCTGCGGATGGAGAAAATAAAACATCCCAATATCTCCTGTGGCAAGCTTTGGATCTGGTGGTTTTTGCTTGAATAACGGAATAAGACATTCTGTCCAATCCCCTATTTTAGAAAACCGCAGGCATTATTAATAAAATAATTCAATATTGCTGCGCTAAATGAGTCATGCATAATAAAATCAGCCTTTGTAAGTTTGTACAGAGGCCAGTTTTATGCATTAATTGAATACCCCATAAATTCCCTTAAACTATATGCAATTATAACAGATTTGAGTTTATACGTCAACATGGTTTCTGTTTAAATTTCCAAAAAGATACTAAACCCATAAGCATTTTTGTTTAAATATGTTATGGGTTTATTCTTTATAGAGCATAGCATATTACATTTTCTATGCGGGCTATTCCTGCATACAACGCGGCTTTGCTAATTTGTTTTAATTGCTGCCATCTTGTTTTTTAAAATTCCCAAGAGACTTGAAAAACTTTTTCTTTATAAATTTTGCAATATAGATAGAGAAAAGAAGCAATTCTATAAAAATAAGTATTAAAAGCAATATAACTATTTCCCTAAATTCGTTGAGTTTTTCTACTGCTGTTGAAAACCAACTCATAGTAGAGTATATCTCTGAATCAGTATAGAGATTTACCTCAATAACTGTACCGTCATCTAAAGTGTACTTGGCAACCCCTAAAACCTCATCCTTGCCTATCGGCGGTTTTAGATCCTCTCCCACAATAATATCAAACTCGGATATATAATCCCTACCCACAGGATAGGTATAATAGTAATCCGCTAATGCTACAAGGGCAAGCGAATCTTCTCCTATACGAATTTTTTTTAAAAGTTCTCCATTAGATACCAAAATACCGGTTCTAAAGTTTTCAAAACCATAATCTAAAAGCTTTATTGAATCATTGTACATGCTGGATTCGGGAGAATCCAGCACAATACTTATTAGCCTTTGCCCATTTCTCGTGGCGGTTGTGATAACTGTTTGGCGTTCTGGATCATTATATCCCACCCTGCCGCCATCAATCCCGTCATAAACCCAGAAAAGTTCGTTGCTATTGATCAAAATCCTGGATCCATTCTTATCGGTCCATGGGTAAGCCTTCGCAGAAAATATCCTGTCAAACTCGGTCGACTTTAAAATAGCATGTCTCACTAAAATAGCAATATCATTCGCCGTTGTATACTGCGATTGATCATATAATCCTGTAGGATTAGTAAAGTGGGTGTCATTCATTTGCAATTCCTTCGCCCTTTTATTCATAATTTCGACAAAGGTTTCTTCGTCTCCGCCTATATATTCGGCCAAAGCATTGGCACTATCATTGGCTGAATCTAGCAAAACCGAGTATACAAGATCCCCTAATGGATATTTCCCGCCGACCTCTAAATTTAAGTTTGCCCCGTCGACCAGAACTGCATTTTTACTGATGGTAACCTTTGAATCAAGCTGGTTCCCCATTTTCTCAAGCGCTATCAAACCAGTCATTATTTTATTTGCACTAGAAATATGGAGCCTTTCCCCTGGATTCTTCTCATAAAGCACCTGACCCCTTTGTGATTCAATCAAGATCACAGATAGGGCATCAAATTGTGGTTGCTCCCCAACAGCAAAACTTACCCCTACCCATAAGGAAAACATGAGTAAAAAAGTTATTCCCAAGCATTGTAATTGAACTGTGATTCTTTTTAACATTTTTATCCCATCCAATTCTATTATAAAACGCATAGCCATTAAATATGCAGTTTCCCTGTATATCTAATGGTAATATAATATTGACTTGCAAAAAATATATATTGGTTCAAATATTGCGAAAAAGATTAGCCCCCTGCTTCCAAATGTGGATATTCTGACCGTATTGACTAATAACCTCACAGATATCATCGAGTTTTTTCCCTATACAATATTATAGTACTTTAATATCTCGAACACAACTTCAAAGTGTCAAATTTTTATAAAAACAATTATCTATTTTAACGTTTATGTTTTTCATATGAATTTCTCCTAGCTATTCAGGCAAAATAGAATTGGAGGTGATATTTTATGTCCAAATGCAAATGTAACAAAAGTGAGAAAGATAAAAAAAATTTAAAAGATGCATCTGGGAAATACGAGTTTGCTAATGATCAGCTGGGTGAAAATATGGAAAATAAATACGAAGATCTGGGGAAACAAAGTAGAAACTCCAAAAAACACAGGAAATAAATTTCCCCAATGATAGCTAGGGCCTTATGGTAAAGGGTCTTTTTGACCCTTTACCATAATAACTATGCGATATCCCCGTCCAAGACTTTACACAAAAACCATTTTTAGGAAATAGTCAATAAGTCAGTGGTTTATACCTTTAAATTATACCTTTTGTGTGTTAGCATATATAGATATTAAAGGAAAAGTGCAGGTGATGGGTACAATGTCAAAAGTAGCTCTTATAAGGTGTGAAAATTACCATTATGATAATGTTAAACAATCCGTAAAAAGGGGCTTAAATCTTTTAGGAGGTCCTTTGGAGTTTGCTATACCAAAAGAAAAGATTCTTTTAAAACCAAACCTTTTATCTGCAGATCCACCAGAAAGATGCTGTACAACACACCCCTCCGTATTTAAAGCTGTCGCTGAAGTTTTTTTAGAAGCATCTATTAATTTGACTTATGGTGATTCACCCGGTGTTCATAAACCCCATACAGCTTCCCAAAAGTGTGGGTTGGCTCAGGTAGCAAAACAACTCAATATTGATCTTGCCGATTTCGTTGCTGGCAAAGAAATCTTTTTTAAAGAAGGTATTCAAAACAAAAAATTTATATTGGCAAATGGGGTTTTAGAAAGCGACGGAATAATAAGCATACCTAAGCTCAAAACACATGGTCTTACAGGGATAACAGGGTGCATAAAAAACCAGTTCGGTTGTATACCCGGTCCCTTAAAAGGGGAATTCCATGTAAAAATGCCGGATATAAACGATTTTTCTAGAATGCTTGCAGATCTTAACTCTTATTTAAAACCAAGGCTTTATATTATGGATGGAATCATGGCTATGGAGGGCAACGGCCCTCGCGGGGGGGATCCAAAAAAAATGAGTGTCATACTGTTTTCCACTGATCCGGTTGCGCTAGACGCCACAGTTTGTAGAATGATAAAATTAAACCCAAAATTTGTCCCGACCATTGTAATAGGGGAGGAGGCGGGTCTTGGTACCTTTTATGAGAATGATATTGAAATACTAGGGGATGATCTTGAAAGTTTTATAGATACAAGCTTTGTCGTTAGAAGAGAACCTGTAAAACCTTTTAAATATGAAAGTTCAATCCGGCTTTTAAGAAACCCCCTTGTGCCAAAACCTTATATTGATGCCTCCAAATGTATAAAGTGTGGTTTGTGCCTGGATATGTGCCCAGTTGAGCCAAAAGCCCTGTTTTGGCACAAGGGAGATAAATCCACTCCCCCATCCTACGCATATAAAAGATGCATAAGATGCTATTGCTGCCAGGAAATCTGCCCTGAAAGTGCGATCTACCTTAAAACCCCATTGCTTCGAAAGCTTTTTTATAGACCCCCTATGTAAAAAGTAATTCGTATTTGTAAACGACCCTAAGCCACCTATCCAACGTCTGTAAGACTTTTTAATAATTCGTCCTTGATGGTCCAAAGTTTTTCAGATAGATCCACATAATATCTATGAGGATTTTCAAACCTTAAAATCTCATCCCAAAGGGTTTCTATCTGATTTCTTGCATACTCCCTTATATCATCTAACTTGGGCATATTATAAACACACTTTCCCTTATCAAAAATTTTAATGAGAAGCTGTTTCGCGTAGAAATCGGTAACTACTTTCCTTTTCCATGTATGATCGGGATCGAAAATTTCATAGGCTTCGCTATCGTTGATAACTTCATCATCACATGTAATAACGTCCGCAATAGCTTTGTTATTATTTTTATCAAACAACCTAAAAAGTCTTTTGAACCCGGGGTTGGTTATCTTCGCCACATTTTCACTTATTTTCATCTTTGGCAGTATGTTTCCATTATCCTCTATGCCTGCAAGCTTATATACACCCCCAAAAACAGGCTCCGTCTTGGATGTAATAAGCCTTTCCCCTACCCCGAAAACATCTATTTTGGCTCCTTGCGTAAGTATATCCCCTATAATATACTCATCCAAAGAATTAGATGCCACTATCTTGCAATCTGAAAAACCCGCCTCATCAAGCATTAACCTTGTTTTTTTGGAAAGATAGGCAATATCCCCCGAGTCTATCCTTACACCTTTTGGTCTAAATCCTCTAGGTACAACTTCTTCTTGGAATACCTTAATTGCATTTGGTATCCCAGATCTTAAAACATTGTATGTGTCTACAAGGATTGTGCAATTGTCGGGGTAGACTCTTGCATATGCTCTAAACGCCTCAAGTTCCGTGGGGAAAAGTTGAACCCAGCTATGGGCCATCGTTCCTGATGCAGGTATCCCAAAATCCTTATCCGCCACCGTACATGCCGTGCCGACACATCCACCGATATATGCAGCTCTGGCCCCAAAAACCGCCCCATCATATCCCTGCGCCCTTCTAGTACCAAACTCCAATACGGGTCTTCCCTGAGCTGCCCTCACAATCCTATTTGCCTTGGTTGCTATAAGGCATTGATGGTTTATCGTCAAAAGGATCATACTCTCTATAAATTGGGCTTCGATAATGGGGCCTTTTACCACCACTATAGGCTCATTTGGAAAAATTGGGGTACCCTCGGGTATCGCCCAAACATCGCAGCTGAACTTAAAATCCTTAAGGTATTGTAGAAAACTTTCGCTAAAAATTCCTTTCTTTTTCAGAAATTTTATATCTTCATCCGTAAATCTAAGGCTTTTAATATATTCTATAAGTTGCTCAAGGCCTGCCATTATAGCAAATCCGCCTCCATCAGGGACCCGTCTAAAAAACATATCAAAGTATACAATCATATCTTCAAGCCCATTCTCTAAATACCCATTTGCCATCGTAAGCTCATAAAAGTCAGTGAGCATTGTCAACATTCCACGCTTATTCCAGTTTATCTTCTCCATACCCCCGCCCCCTATTCTCTAATACCAGCAACCGCTTCGATACCATTTCCCATCATACTGTAAATTGCCATAACATTCATTAGATCTGCATCGTGTAAATCAAGATCAAAAGTATCAATCGCATCCACGGGCACGATAACCCTAGCTTCTCCGTTATCCTTCATGTTGAAATAAGCCTTGAGGGTTATAGCAAATTGTTGAATGCAAATATCTGTGCAAACGCCCGTTACTATAAATGTATTTATGTGATTATTTCTTAAAAGCCATTTGCTAAATTCCTCTTCAACAAAAGCGTTTGTTGAATTTTTATTGATACGTTCATAGCCGCCAATATCTTTTATTTCATCAACAATCTCAGTTTCTGTCGTGCCTGCAAGACAATGGACTGGGTATGAATTAAATTCTGGTGATTTACTTGTATGATTATCGGCGAATGCGAGTTTTCTAATACCCCGCTTTTCACATATTTTCCCCAATGCACATATATGCGGTATTACAGCCTCTGATCTGGCGCTGGAGAGTGCACCCTCCCGTGTAAAACCATTTATCATATCAATAATGACCATAACGGTTCTGTCAGGATCTAAATCCTTGATATTTAGGATAGGCAAATTATTGATTTGATCTAATATCGAACCTAATACCACGCTGCTTTTTGAGATAAAATCATTTCTTTCAATCTTTTTCATAAAAAAAGCCCCCTTAATTTTTCTAGACATTCTTGTAAATTGCATAAAATTCAATTCGGTGTTATTTCCTGTTTGTTATTATCATTATAATACTAATAGCTATAGATGTCAATATAAATTTTGGGGGCGTGTTGGTTAATCGAATCACTGGCAAAAACACTGCAAAATAATCAATGCATCGTTTCGGTTGTTCCCTTTTCAATTAGGCTGTATGCTGGAACCTCACTCCTTTTTTGCGTTAGCATATCCGAAATCTCCACCTGTTCATTGTTCAGTATGCCCTCAATCCATACTGGTTTTCCCTCATGAAACACCTCTATAACAGAACTTGATTCTATTATCTGCCTAATCCTTTCAGCATCCATTATGGTTATCACCTCCTTATTTGGGCATCCCCGTGGATAGGTTTTCTTCATACTATAAAAGTATATTATTTATTCTCTTTTAGTATTTCCCTTTCTTCGTCTTAATATTTTACAGTAAAATGTTAAGATCCTTCCCTTTATTTTTGTATACCATCTGTTGTATAATTGAATTAGGGAAAGTAACTTTCCTAAGATAAAGTAGCTACATTTCTTACAATTACTTTTTTATTTCTTATAATGTTTCCGATGGGTTTCTACCGAATAGACCTCAGAAATATTCACAAATTTAATCCTACTACTCGCTAGAATCAAATCAGGAAAATTATATTTTAGGGGAATTATTAAAAAATAATCACGTTTTTAAAAAAGTTAAACTTTGGGGGAGAGACTTGAAAACGGGGAGATAATATTTAAAAAGAGAAAATCACACTTTTATAAGAGCCGAGCTTTGGGGAGAGGCTCGAAAACGGGGAGATAATATTTAAAAAGAGAGAACCATACTTTTATAAGAGCCGAGCTTTGGGGAGAGGCTCGAAAACGGGGAGATAGTATTTAAAAAGAGAGAACCACACTTTTATAAGAGCCGAGCTTTGGGGAGAGGCTCGAAAACGGGGAGATAGTATTTAAAAAGAGAAAATCACACTTTTATAAGAGCCGAGCTTTGGGGAGAGGCTCGAAAACGGGGAGATAATATTTAAAAAGAGAGAACCACACTTTTATAAGAGCCGAGCTTTGGGGAGAAGCTCGAAAACGGGGAGATAGTATTTAAAAAACTGCGAAATGGGGTTTCCAGCCAAACAGAGATAATACGGAGACCAAGCCCGTTTCGCAACAGCAACACCATTCAAATGATATTTGAATACACTAAGGGGTAAGTAGAAAAATTAAAGAACGAAAAAATAGGATATCGAATAATAACCCATATAAATAGATGGTTATTGTTCGATTTTTTTATCTACATAAAAAAAGATAATATCATATACATGCAATTTTGCTGGACAAATCTTAAACTAGCCATATACGCCTTATAAAATTAGATTTAGAAAACCCGCCTCTCACATGAAAAACAATATCCTGATAGGATACGATTGCATCCTTTATATTTTTACCCAAGGGTTTTATTCCTGCATATTTTGCTTTACTAACTACCTGTAAAAGCTTTGAAAGTTCTAGCCCAGTTTCGGAAAAAATTCTTTTATCATATTGGAGCAGAGTCTCCCCCTTGTTCCTTTTAAAACCTACAGAACTTAAATGCCTTTCTATCCTATAAAAAATTTTATCCATAGCCAAGCTAGTATCTACAGCCATCATCCTTCTTTTCCACGCCTTAATATACAATCTTCGCAGTAACCAGATTAGAAATATAATAGTAAAAACAGTAAACGGTAAAAATATAAGCCTAATCCAAAAAGGAGTCCTTTCAGTGATATAATCTACATACTTTACAGTATAACCTACCGCTGAATATATATTTTTCATCATAATATCCCACTGGCTTTCTTTTAGAGTGGCTACCGTAGGCTCAAAAATCATCCAACCATACCCTGCGATATATATTTCAGGGTAAGCGTGGGCATCTTTCTCTCGGATAATATACATACCACTCTCCTCGTCAATTTCATCTGCCACATAGCCTTCCGAATACCTAGAGGGCAGACCGCACGCCCTTGCTAATATTGCCATAGCAGAGGCATAATGGACACAGAACCCTTCTTTCGTTTCGAAAATAAAATGTTCAACGGCCTCCTCCCCCCTTGGTGTCTTTCGTGGATCTAGGGTGTACACAAAACCCGAAACATGGAAATACCGCTCTATCGCCTTAGCTTTTTCATAATCACTTTCCTTGTTTTTTGTTATATCTTCAGCTAAAGCATAAACCCTGTTGGAGGTGTTTTCAGGTAACTGTAGGTAATTGTCATACACATGGTTTAACTCCGCCGCCGAAACATTTAATAGGATGAAATCATCATAGCCGATGATAGAACCCCCATCACCACGCTTACTTTCCCTGTATAAAGAAGGATCCAATAGTACTTGAGCTGATTGTTTATTAAGAAGCTTAATAAGCGCATATTCTCTAGAATTCCACACCATCTTCCTAGATACATAACCAATATGGTATTCCCTCCATGAATACATATGGGGACCCCTTTGTATTTTACACATGCCATATCCATTTAAAAATTCTTTTCGTCCATCGTTGATAGGGAACTCGGCGGATATTATTCCGTTGGGCACTGGAATCGTACTTGTGAAAATTTGGTTTGTGTTTTCTATTATGACTACCTTTTCAACTCCGGGAATAGAGGGGTAGCTCCATAAATCATCATACATAGGAGATAGGGGAAGTTTAATGTCAGCTCCGTGCGCTTTTTCAATGAGCGAAACAAGCCTATCGTATTTTACCTGGTTTCTATAAATGTTTTCAATAGCTTCGAATCTTTCTAGTTGTACATTTCCCATTTTCCATGCATTATTCTCATACATATCCCAGCTTCTAGTTTTAAAATAAAGGGGTTCGTCGGCTTTAGCCTTAAAAATCACCCTCTTACTCAAAGGAGCACTTATAGAGCTTACTATACTTTCTTTCTTCAAGTTTACAGGATTGAAAATACCGCTCACTATGTCTGAAATATCATTTTGTTCCCCGCCACCTCCCCCCTGAAAATCTTCATTAACCACAGTGTTTAGATATGTAACACCGGGTATAATATTGGGCTTTGGAAAAATCCATGAAACGAAAAATGTAAATACAACTATGAATAACATCGGCAAATAAAACCACAACTTCCCAACCTCTTCCTGTTGGTACGCCACAACCTTTTTCTCCCTGTCCCGCCTACAATACATAACAAAAAAGAATATTATAAACATCGCAAAAGGCAGGGTTATTGTTTTATCCGAGCGTGCTGAATAAATTAAAAAAGGTATAAATGAAGTGATAAAAATTGTGGCGATCCGGTAGCGTATAACTGTGAAATAATAAAACACCGATGCAAAACCATAAACAGATACAAAAAACATGGGGGGTATTTGAGGTATAAGCGTTGATAATAAATTCGAAATTATAAAGAACAGTATGGAGAATACCATAAACAACAAAACTTTTATTCTGTCTTTCCTTCGTATGTAATTATAAACTATAAAAATAAAAAGGGATATAAAGGCTGTTGCTAAAAAGGTCATTATCGAAAGGACACTGGTAAGAGAAATAATAATCCAACTTACCGCAGCTATCGATAATATTATGGATGCCACCTGTTTTTTTAGATCGTTTATATAATACATTTTACTTTTCACCCCATAACCCGCAACCTCATAATTTGAGTCGGTCTACAAAAACGCAATTATCACGATAATACTTCAGATATATCCCTATCGGGTTCTATAAGCCATGTACTTGCACCTTGCTCCTTTGAATACCCGATTCCTCCATCGTCATAATAGTCTTTTCCCGAAACAATCACCAAATCGATCTTAATTCCCATTTCCCTTATTCTTCCGATATGATTAATTGCTTCATCATCGGGCAAGGCCGTAAATATTACTGCGTTCTTGCCTACGATATTATCTTTTCCCCTTTTTGACGAAAATTCATCGAACAGCACAGGAAAACGCTCATTAACCATACAGTCAGCATCCGAGTTAATGAAAGTGTAGGCGGCTAATGCATGCTGTAATTTAAGAACCCCATCCCTACTCTCTATTGGATACTTTACCCAGACCCCACCCTCCAACAACCATACTTCAATATCTCTGCCAGCCCTTACCAACATATAGGCAACCGAAATAAGACATTCCAATACTTTATCTTCCCTTTGCACCCTCCCCCGCTTCTGACTCTCCCCGGATTTGGATATGAGGGGATCAAGAAGAAGCCTTTTTCTTGAAACATTGTTCCTTTCGTCCTCTCTTACCATAAGAGTGCCGCCCTTTGCGAATATTTTCCAATGGATTCTGTGCATGGGATCTCCAGGCTGATATTCACGGAATTCATAGCCGGGTTCACCGGAAATAAAGTTCAAAAAATTTAAATCCTTCGGCTTTGTCTCCGATTTGCTACCATCAATGCTAGTCGAATCTAGCAAAAAAAGGGCATTAATTTTCAAATCTACGATTCTATTTAATACTTTTAATTGCCTTGCGCCTTTGTTTTCTTCCAAAGTATCCAAAATAGAAGAACTATATAATCCCAAAAAATCCTTTAGCTCAATATCCTTGATCCCTATCCTAGCCACTCCCCTATATTTTGCTTTATATTTTAAAATCACATTACAGGTTTTCAAAGGTCCCAAAGAAATAGTTTGTTTCGAAGGTGCCAATAATGGCATATTCGGGGATATAATAAACGAAATAAGCAGGTTTGGTATGGGGATAAATGACTTGTTTTTTAAGGATATAAGCATCTCCTCAACATCGCCCCTTTCAACAACTGTGCGTTTATTATCTATCTTTATTGAAACCACAAGGTTCTTTTTAGACCAGATTGCCAAAGATATGGATAGTGCAGGCAAAAGCATCAGCATGTAGACTACAAGAACACTGATTTCGTCACCAAAAAAATATGTATAAAAAATCATACAAATTAACATAAAAAAATATATTA
>JAAZML010000114.1 GCA_012798835.1 Clostridium sp. | reverse complement strand
TTGTAAAATAGTCTTTACGTCCATATGTTTTTTCCAAAAAAACATTCGCTGTTTCAATTTCCTCGTCAAGATCCCATGCATAAGCAGGTACGAGATATGAGGGAAAGATACATATGCCCACTATACATATCAACAATAAAACCATCGAAATACGCTTCAAAATAATCCCACCTTTTATTTTTATTTTATTATACTGGTTGTTTGCCCTTTTTATATCCCTTTACATATACAATAACACATGTATCAAAAAATACAGACTTTTGTATCCAAATAAGTTGATCCTGTTTTGCACTATAAAAAAGTGCCGCCGGTAGCTCGTCGTATCCGCCCTTCTTTTTGTTGATATGCTCTATTATCTCGCCCACCAGATCAGGTTCAAACTTCTGCAGCAGCATAGCCTTAAGATCCGCCTTTTGTTTTTCATAGTCAGATCTTTTCATATCGATCAAAAATCGCGCTTCCACTTCCTCTTGGAGTCTAACTTTCACAACACTGACATCCGTGTCCGCCGGTACAATAAATCCTCCCACATCCTTTTCCCCTTCCTTTTTCGGCGTAGGTGTAGGCTCCGGCTCACCATTTAAATTAATATACACGGTCCTTATAACATCGTTCCACTTCACAATAGCCCCGAAGGCCTCCGCAACATACCTCACCGGCACAATAACCCTGCCATCAGTGTTTACCGCAACGGTATCCATCTGCTTTGCAACGCCGTTTATTGTGTACTCTTCACTCCCCACACGAAGGATCAAAACACTGCCATCCATTTCAAATGAAGCCTCATTTTTGGCGCCGTCCCATGACACCTCAGCTCCCAGTTCTTCTCCCACAAACCTTGAAGGAACCATTGTCCTGCCTTGACTGTCAATATACGGCTGTCTATCGGGAAAGATCATTTTCTCCCCGTTGACCACCACCCGAAGGGGCAGATCAATCGCAAAGCCTCTGGGCATGAAAGCCGCCGTTATCACAAAAACAATTGCCAAAACAAATAATCTTTTCTTCATTATAAACCTCCTGATAAATTATAAATTTTTTGCATTATTTTAAATGCCGCAAAAGTTATCTTATATGTCCAAAGATTTTTCGCAGTATTTAGAATGATATTATGTTTATATTAGCCTATTATGGAGACAAAATTCAAGCAAGAAACCAAAAAAGATCCTGCTTTTCCACTTTATTTGCGGCGGATCTAATGTTTGTTCATTTCAGAATAAATATTAAAATAAGATTTCTCTAGCATGGAATACTTAGAATTTGCAACCTAGCTTCGATAGTGCCAAGCTTATAAATATATAAAAGAAAAGGGTGTAATAGAGCGGCGGTATAAAGGTAGTAAATGTGGTATATTGATTTTAGCTTTGTAATTATCTACGAATAAAATATAAATTCAATGGTATGTCTAACGGCTATTTTAATAGGAATATATAATAGTATGAATATAGTACGAAGTGTAGTTTGAAGAATCAGCATTGTTATTGGATATTTTAGTGGTTTTAAATTATTACATTGTATTCAATAATTATAGCTCTTTCCAACTGGTGTATATTTCGTGCATTACACCCTATAATTTTCTTTCACGACTACATATTTATTATGCCAGAGTTTTGAGTTTAAAACAATATACAGATTCAACAAAAAAACCGTTAATCAGAATTGATTTTTTGGTCAATAGTGACTAAAGATTATTATGCATTGATTTAAATGCTGCGAAAAATAACAACAGAGTTATCCACAGGCTAAATAAGCCAGCATTAGTTACCAACAGAACTATCCACATTATCCACAGGGGAAGTGTGCACAAAACAAGTGTTTTGTGAGTTAAATGTGAGGTGATTGTGGATAGTCTGGGGTATTCCCCATAAACAAGGGCTGTGGAGGCAAAAGAGAGGAGGTGTAAAGCTTGTGGTCTCGTGTCTTTTTGTTTTGCATGAAAATAGGACGAATATGGGGAGGAATATTCTACTTAACATAGAATTAATATAATATATATCTTATTCTCGAAAAAGCCCAAGGTACATATATACTTATTTTGTGAGACACTTTTTAATCACAGAAAGGGGAAAGAAAATAGTATCATGAGTATTTTGATGACCAAGGTGTTTTGCATAGGGTGATTTTGGGGTAAAATATTAATAAATAGCAGGACTGATATTGCTCAAAGTTAAAACAGGGTAATATTTGTCGTTGACCGAAAGGGGTTGTGGACGTATATGAAATTTATAGTTAGCGGGAAGAATATCGTTGTGACAGAGGCTTTGAGGCAAAGGGCTATTAAGAAGGTTGGCAAGCTCGACAAATTCTTCCGGAATGATACAGAAGCTCAAATTACTATGAGTGTACAAAAAAACCGGCATATAGTAGAGGTTACGATTCCCTTTAACGGGGGTTTGCTAAGAGCTGAGGAAGACAACCCAGATATGTATACCTCCATTGATAAGGTTGTAGATACCCTTGAAAGGCAAATCAGAAGGAACAAAACCAGGCTTGAAAAAAGGTTCTACGATGGAGGGATAAAGTTTGACAACGTTGAATTTGACAGCAAAGATGTGGACGAAGAGAATGATTTTAAAATCGTAAGGTCAAAGAAATTTGCTATAAAGCCTATGACCGCAGAGGAGGCGGTTCTGCAAATGAATTTACTGGGACATGAATTTTTCATGTTTTCAAACGCTGATACACAGGAAGTAAACGTTGTTTATAGGAGAAAGGACGGGAATTATGGTCTAATTGAACCAAAATTCTGATTTTTATGTTTCAGGCATAAAGTATGTATTTGATATTAGGGATGATCCCCATTATAATTAAAATACCGAGGCTTAAGCCTCGGTATTTTAATTATTATAATGGAACTAAAACATATAAATTTGCAATGTATAAAGAAGGAGAAAACCAGATGGATTTACTAAAGGGTCTTAATAAAGAACAAAAGGAGGCCGTTTTGCACAAAGACGGTCCGCTTCTTATTTTAGCTGGAGCAGGAAGCGGAAAGACAAGGGTATTAACCCACAGGATAGCATATCTAATTGAAAAGGAAAATGTTTACCCCTCAAGCATATTGGCCATAACCTTTACAAACAAAGCAGCAAGAGAAATGAGGGAAAGAATAGATGGTCTTGTTGGGGATGAGGGGGGTAGTATATGGGTGAGTACCTTCCATTCTATGTGTGTTAGGATATTAAGAAGGGATATAGATAAAATTGACTATGGTAAAAACTTTGTTATATTTGATTATTCGGATCAACAGACTGTTGTGAAGGATTGTATCAAGGAGCTAAAGTTAAATGATAAGAATTATCCCCCAAAATCGATCCTTGAGATGATAGGCAAAGCTAAAGATGAGATGATAACCCCTAGCACATATACCAAAATCTATTCAAATAACTACAGAATGAAAACAATTGCCCAAATATACGAGCTCTACCAAAAGAAACTTAAAAAAAATAATGCTTTGGATTTTGACGATATAATTATACTTACCATAAAGCTTTTATTGGACAACCCTAGCATAGCGCAATATTATCAAAAGAAGTTTCAGTATATACTGGTGGACGAGTATCAAGATACCAACACCGCCCAGTATTCCCTGATCGGGCTCTTGTCCAAGGCCCACAAAAATTTATGTGTTGTGGGGGATGACGACCAGTCTATATATGGTTGGAGGGGAGCCAATATTAGGAACATTTTAGATTTCGAGAAGGATTTTGGGGATGCAAAGGTAATAAAGCTGGAACAAAATTACCGTTCAACACAGATAATTCTTGATGCGGCTAACCATGTCATAAAAAACAATCCTGGAAGAAAGGACAAACAGCTATGGACTGCTAAGGTCGGGGGAAACAAAATTAGATATATTGAATGTTCCAATGAGCATGAAGAGGCCCATTTTATTTCAAAGCAGATAAAAGAGCTTTGCGGTAAAGAGAACAAAAGTTACAAAGATTTTGCCATTTTGTATCGCATGAACGCAATGTCGCGTGTTTTAGAGGATAATCTTATGAAAGAAGGTATTAGCTATAGAATATTCGGTGGGCTAAAATTCTATGACAGGAAGGAAATAAAGGATGTAATTGCCTATCTTCGTGTGATTGAGAACCCCTCAGATGATATAAGCCTCAAAAGGATTATAAATGAACCTAAAAGAGGTATTGGGGCTGTAACCGTCGGCACCGCTGAGGATCTTGCCAACCAAAAAGGGGTGAGCATATTTACCCTGATTTCATCCGCAAAAGAATTTCCCGAGCTCCGAAGAGCCAGCGAGAAATTAGAGGATTTTGTATCCCTTATAAGGAGTTTTCGGATAGAAAGCCAAATGGTTAATGTTTCTGAGATAATCGAGGATGTAATAAAAAGGACGGGAATTCTGGACGGCTACGAGAAAGAAGATACTTCCGAGGCACAACAAAGGATAGAAAACATAAAAGAACTCATATCGGTTGCCCTTGATTTTGAAAGTGCAAACGAAGATAAAAGTCTTATGAACTTTTTGGAAAGCGTATCCTTGGTTTCGGATGTGGATGATATGGACGAAGAAAACGACTATATAACCCTAATGACTTTTCATAGCGCCAAGGGTCTAGAGTTTCCTGTCATATTTATGGTGGGAATGGAGGAAGGGGTATTTCCAGGTCATAAATCCATGAGCAGCCCAACAGAACTTGAAGAAGAAAGAAGGCTTTGCTATGTAGGGATCACCAGGGCCATGGAAACTTTATACATCACAAGCACTTTTACACGCACATTATATGGAAATACAACCTTCAATAGAGTTTCAAGATTCGTTGGGGAGATACCGCAAAAGTATTTTGAATTGGGTTTCGCTGGGGATGAGAAAAAAGGGCATAAAGCTGCTGATTCAAAACCCAAAAACGCAAGGAAATGGGGGGGTGGAGCATTTAACCCTACCATAAGCTTCAATTCAAAAAGCTCTGCAAGCTCTAAAGGTTTTACGGCCCCCAAGGGTTTTACAATCCCCAAGGAATACAATGTAGGGGACAAGGTTAGGCATAAAAAGTTCGGCGAAGGAATTATAACGCATAAGGAAAAGGAAGAAGATGATTTCATGCTTGAGATACATTTTAAAGGTAGCGGTATGAAACGGTTAATGGCTGGATATGCCAGGCTTGATAAGGTAAACTAGACCTTTGCACAGACCACACTTGCCCATATAAGTATTAAAACGATTATTTTCGAGCTTTGTCTTTTTTATTGACAAATGCCGATACATAAATTATAATTACTTTAATTCATTATTTTACTGCTTTATCATGATAAACTAATAAAGTGAGGTGTCGATATGGCGGAATGGAAGATATACACACCCGAGGGTATCCAGGATGTATTAATAAACGAGTGTTTTTTTAAAAGAAACCTGGAGCAGCGAGTAAGAAAGGTATTCAGATCCAGTGGGTATTATGAGGTGGAAACACCAACGGTAGAATTTTACGATGTTTTTTCAACTGAGGAAAATATAATACCTCAAGAAACTATGTTTAAATTTTTCGATCAGCAGGGGAGGATTCTAGTTTTAAGGCCGGATATCACTATACCCATTGCAAGGGTTGCGGCGACAAAGTATAGGGATAATCGCTATCCCTTGAGGATGTCATATATAGGAAACGCATTTAAATACAACGAACTAGGCGGCGGTAAGCAAAAGGAATTTACCCAAGCAGGGGTCGAGATTATAGGGGCCAAAACCCCCCAGGCCGATGCCGAGGTCATAGCCACGGCAATTGATGCGGTAAAGGCTACAGGGCTCAAGAATTTTCAAATAGATATAGGTCAAGTAGAGTTTTTCAAGGGCCTTATGGAAGAAACTGGGCTATCCGATGCGGAAACAGAAAAGATGAGGGTGCTTATTGATAAAAAAGATTTTTTGGGGATTGAAGAGCTGGTCAAAAAGCACAACATAAAGGATGGTCTAAAAGACCTTATACTAGATCTTCCCAAGCTATTTGGTTCAATAGATATTATAGATAAGGTGGAAAAGTACCCTATTAATAAGCGTTCGATTGATGCTTTAAACAATTTAAGAAGTATTATAAAAATGCTGGATGATTATGGGCTTTGCAAATATGTTTCTATAGATTTGGGAATGGTTCAAAGCCTGAATTATTATTCCGGAACTATTTTTAGGGGATTTACTTATGGTGTGGGATTTCCAATATTAAGTGGCGGAAGGTATGATGGGTTAGTTGAAAAGTTTGGAAGGAAAAGCCCGGCAACCGGTTTTTCAATGGGGATCAATATGGTAATGATGGCTCTTGAAAGACAGAATATAGAGATTGAAAAGCCTGAGATTGACACTCTGGTTTTTTGCGAGGAGGGCGGCAGGGGTACTGCATTTCGTATTTGCCAAGCTCTAAGAAGCCAAGAGATCGTAGTGGAGATGGACATTAATGGAGAAGGGTTTGAAATGGCACGAAGCTATGCTGTTTCAAAAGAAATAGGCGGAATATTAAGAGTGATTGACGATGAAAATATAGAGCTTCATAATCTCGAAGAAAATAAGATTTCGAAGGTTAGTATGGGTGAACTTTTAAATGCGTGAGGTGGAGGGGTAATATGGATTTTTTAACGATAGCACTTTCAAAAGGCAGGCTCACTGATATGACAGTAGAGCTTCTTGAGGCAATAGGTATAGACTGTACAGAGCTTAAGGGCAAAACGAGAAAGCTTATATTGACCGATGCTAAAAACAAAATTAAGTTCTTCCTTTCAAAGCCTAGTGATGTACCCACATATGTAGAGTATGGTGCCGCAGATATAGGTGTTGTGGGAAGAGATACACTTTTAGAAGAGGGCAGGCATTTGTATGAGGTGTTAGATTTGGGTTTTGCAGCCTGCCGAATGGTTGTAGCTGGATCGAAAGAGCTTGAAGGGAAGCTTGATCTTCTTAATAACAAAAGGGTTGCCACAAAATATCCCAGAATAGCAAGGGAATATTTTGAGCATAAGAGGAAAGAATCCATAGAGGTCATAAAGCTCAATGGTTCTATTGAGCTTGCACCGCTGGTTGGGCTATCAGAGGTGATAGTAGATCTTGTAGAAAGTGGTAGAACCTTAAAAGAAAATGGTCTTGTTGTTCTAGATACCATAGCGGATATAAGTGCAAGAATGGTAGTGAATAGGGTGAGCATGAAGATGAAAAGCGAACGTATAGGCTCCATAATTGAAGGTTTGCAAAAAGAATTAGAAAAGAGGTGTGAGGCTTGATAAAAATAATCGATTTGCGAAAGGGCAAGGACAGCGATGTTTTTGAAGAGCTCTCATCAAGAAATCAAATAGAGCATAAAGAAGTGCTAGGGAAGGTAGAAAAGATCGTAGAGAATGTGCGTAGCAAAAAAGATGAGGCACTTTTAGAATATACTGCTACATTTGACAAGGTAACTTTTACAGCGGATGGGCTTAGGGTTACCGAGGACGAAATAGAGATGGCCTATGGCGAAATAGATAACCAACTAATCGAGGTTATCAAAAGGGCCAGGGATAATATCAAAAGTTTTCATGATAAGCAAAAGGAGAAATCCTGGTTTACCTTTGAGGATAAGGGTGTAATTTTGGGACAGGTTTATACGGCTCTAGATACAGTGGGGGTTTATGTACCGGGAGGGACCGCACCCTATCCGTCATCAGTCTTAATGAACATCGTTCCTGCCAAGGTTGCAGGGGTTAGAAGGGTTATAATGTGCACTCCCCCAGGAAAGGATGCAAGAGTAAACCCAGCCATATTAGTTGCAGCCAAAGAGGCCGGGGCCGATGAAATATACAAAGTAGGGGGCGCTCAGGCGGTAGCCGCCTTAGCCTTTGGTACCGAGACCATACCTAAAGTGGATAAAATCGTAGGTCCTGGAAACATATATGTTGCAATGGCAAAAAGGGCGGTATATGGTTACTGCGATATCGATATGATTGCAGGTCCTAGTGAGATAGCAATAATTGCTGACGAAACGGCAAATCCGAGATTTGCGGCGGCGGATCTTTTGTCTCAGGCAGAACACGATGCAATGGCCTCTTCGGTGCTGGTTACTACCTCTGAAAATATTGCAAAAAAGGTGCAAAAACAGTTGCAAATTCAGATCGAAACCCTAGATAGAAAGGAGATAGCACAAAAGTCCATCAGGGATTATGGTGCTATCATTATAGTAGATGCCTTAGAAGATGCCATTGGGGTTGTAAACAAAATAGCTCCCGAGCATCTTGAAATTTGCACAAAGGCCCCCTTCGATATTCTTGGGGATATAAAAAATGCTGGTGCCATATTCCTTGGGAATTATTCATCCGAGCCTTTGGGGGATTATTTTGCAGGTCCAAATCATGTCCTTCCTACAAGCGGTACAGCCCGATTCTTTTCACCGCTCAACCTATCGGATTTTGTAAAGAAAAGTAGTGTTATATCCTATTCAAAAAATGCGCTTCGCAAGGTTTGGAAGGATGTGGTATTGTTTGCAAAATCGGAGGGGCTTGATGCCCATGCCAACGCAATTAAGATAAGATTCGAGAATGAAGCATAATTTTACTTAATTTATTGTTGCGATTTTTTATAGAAGTGATAGAATTAAAATATACAAGTTGCAAGAAAGCTTTATACAGGTACATGTGGTTTAAATATCCGTATTTGCAGGTATCTAGCCGGTCTTTTTTGCGACATTTAGATCAATGCGTATTTTTCAAGTCCGGACTAACAACCTTTTATGGAGGCATTATAATGAATAGAGTATCAAAGGTAAGCAGAAAAACAGGTGAAACAGATGTGGAGCTTCATATAAATATTGATGGTACGGGAAAGAGCAAAATAGATACGGGTGTAGGTTTTTTTGATCACATGCTAGAATTATTTTCAAAGCATGGTCTTTTTGATCTCGAAGTTGAGGCAAGGGGTGATCTAAAGGTAGATGCACACCACACTGTAGAAGATGTGGGGATTGTATTGGGGCAAGCAATAAAAGAAGCCTTGGGAGAAAAGAAATCCATAAAAAGATATGCTTCCTCCTATGTTCCTATGGATGAGGCTTTGGCTTTGGTAGTTATTGATTTGGGCGGGAGACCGTATTTGGTATTTGATGCCCAGTTCAAAAACGAAAGACTTGGTACCATGGATACGGAGTTGGTAGAAGAATTTTTCAGGGCGATTACCTTCAATACCGGTATGAATCTACATATAAAGATCCTTTACGGCAGTAATACGCATCATACTGTTGAGGCAATTTTTAAAGCCTTCGGTAGGGCACTGGATCAAGCTACAGGGCTGGACAAAAGAATTGAGGGTGTAATGTCTACCAAAGGAATTCTTTAAAAATCGGTTTTCCTTCTCAAATGGATATAGGGCTTGACAGAGTAACAAAACAAAAGGTATGAATTCCAAGACATGATCATATATTGCAATTTATACAGAAATTATATTTCGAGGTGCTAAATTATGCTAATAGGAGATACGAACTTCATAAAACTTCCTTTATATATAAAAGGAAAGGTAAGAGATGTGTATGATTTAGAAGACAAACTACTAATTGTAGTTACTGACAGAATATCAGCTTTTGATGTAGTGTTCCCCAACCTAATACCTGATAAGGGAAAGGTTCTAAACGGCATATCCAAGTTTTGGTTTGATTATACCAAAGATATTATTGATAATCATGTTATTACAACCAATGTCGAAGAGTACCCCAAAGAACTTCACCGATTTAAAAGGGAATTAGAGGGACGATCCATGTTGGTTAAAAAGATCAAGATGGTAGAGGCAGAATGTATTGTAAGGGGCTATCTTGAAGGCTCCGGTCTAAAGGAATACAATAAAACGGGGTGCATATGCGGTATCCAGCTTCCTGAGGGTTTGAAGCAAGCAGACAAACTCCCTGAACCTATTTTTACACCCTCTACGAAAGCAGCACAAGGCCACGACGAGAATATTTCATTTGAGGAGCTTTGTAATATCATAGGGGCTGATCTTGCCCGGAAGCTCAAAAAAACAAGTATAGAACTATATAACAAAGCAAGCGGATATTCCCAGGGCAGGGGTATTATTATTGCCGATACCAAGTTTGAATTTGGAATTTTGGATGGGGAACTTATTGCGGGGGATGAGATGTTTACACCCGATTCCTCAAGATTTTGGGATATGAAAGATTATGAACCGGGGAGAGCCCAAAAGAGTTTTGACAAACAGTTTTTAAGAGAATATCTAGAAACGAGTGGTTGGGATAAGACCCCACCTGCTCCCGAGCTTCCCGATGAGGTTGTTGATAACACAAAGTTAAAGTATCTTGATGCTTTAGAGCGCATTACTGGAAATAAACTTGATTAAGTAAAATATTTTATCTTGAATAAGGATTTTAATAAATTAAAGCAGGCATAGGAGGTTGTTGTTGAATGATTATCTACCCAGCTGTAGATGTCAAGGACGGAAGATGTGTGCGACTTGTGCAGGGTGAATTCGATAAGGTTACGGTTTATTCGGATGATCCCGTGGAAATGGCGCTTAAATGGGAAAGTATGGGTGCCCAGTACCTTCACGTAGTCGATCTAGATGGAGCCAGGACAGGACGCAGTTGCAATATTCCTATTATAAGTGAGATGGCCGTCAAGATAGGCATACCCGTACAGCTAGGCGGTGGGATTAGAA
The DNA here is from genome assembly GCA_012798835.1 of Clostridium sp. Classification (GTDB taxonomy): domain Bacteria; phylum Bacillota; class Clostridia; order Acetivibrionales; family Acetivibrionaceae; genus Hungateiclostridium. The sequence goes on along the minus strand of JAAZML010000114.1, from coordinate 9,049 downwards.
CCATAGAGAACATTGAGACCATACTGTGTAAGGGAATACACCGTGTAATACTAGGAACTTCGGCAGTAAAAGATCCGGATCTAGTAAAGCAGGCCCTTGAGAATTTTGGTGACAGTATTGTCGTAGGAATAGACGCCAAAGATGGGATGGTAGCGATCGAAGGCTGGGCAAAGACCAGCAAATTTACGGCTATAGGATTTGCACGAAAGATGGAAGAGCTAGGAGCTAAGACTATAATATACACAGATATCGCTAGAGATGGAATGCTTTCAGGCCCTAATCTCAAAGCCATGGAAGAAATGGCGAATGCTGTAAACGTAGAAGTAATTGCCTCTGGTGGTGTTAGTGATATAAATGATATAAAAGATTTGAGAAAAGTAGGAGTTCGTGGGGTTATTGTCGGTAAGGCATTATATACCGGTGATCTTGATTTAAAGGAGGCCATTGAGGTGGCGGCGAAGTAAGGAGGGGTTATAGTGCTAACAAAACGAATTATTCCATGTCTTGATGTCCAGAACGGAAGGGTAGTTAAAGGTGTTAATTTTACCAACATGAAGGATGCAGGGGATCCTGTCGAGATCGCAGAGATTTATGACAAGGCGGGTGCTGACGAAATAATACTTTTAGATATCGGTGCCTCCCCAGGTAGCCGAAATAGCATCATTGATATGATTAAAAAGGTGGCCGGCCGGATAGAGATCCCTTTTACGGTGGGTGGGGGTATCAGAACGGTTGCGGATTTAGAAGAAGTATTGGATGCAGGTGCGGATAAGATTTCCATAAATACCGCTGCAGTCAAAAATCCAGATTTACTTTCGGAGGCTGCCTCACGTTTTGGGAATCAATGTATAGTTGTAGCTATTGATGCAAAAAAACGAAGTGATGGTTCCGGTTGGGATGTATACATAAATGGGGGGAAACATAATACCGGAAAGGACGTAATAGAATGGGTTTTTGAACTGGAAGAATTGGGTGCGGGGGAGATTCTTCTCACCAGTATGGATAGGGATGGTACAAGGGATGGTTATGATATTGAGCTAGTCCAAAAGGTAGCCAAAAGTGTTATGATTCCTATTATTGCTTCCGGCGGAGCAGGGAGGATGGAGCATTTTTATGAAGCATTAAAGGAGGGGGAAGCTGATGCGGCTTTAGCAGCATCTTTATTCCACTTCAAAGAAGTAGAAATAATGGAACTAAAAAATTATCTAAGGGATAAGGGCATAGAGGTAAGAATATAGGAATGGGGGAAACGGGATATGGAGCTTATGTTGCAGCAGCTGAAGTTTAATAGCGAGGGATTAATTCCAGTTATAGCCCAGGATCATTTGACAAACGAGGTACTTATGCTGGCATATATGAATGGCGAGGCCTTTAAAAAGTCGATGGAAACTGGAAAAGTATATTATTTTAGCAGGAGCAGAAATAAATTATGGCTAAAGGGTGAAACCTCGGGACATTTTCAGAAAATAAAATCTGTGAGGCTGGATTGTGATGGAGATACACTCCTTATAAAAGTTGAGCAGACAGGAGCCGCATGTCATACGGGCAATTATTCTTGTTTTTATAGGGAGTTTTCAAAGATGGAACAGAAGGAGGTATCCCTCCAAAGTCCCGATAGAATGCATGATAGTGCTAGGGAAAAAGCCGAGATACTTCAAGAGGTATATGATGTAATATTAAGCAGAATCGCAGAACCCAAAGAAGGTTCCTATACCAATTACTTATTTGAAAAGGGCATCGATAAAATGCTCAAAAAAGTCGGGGAAGAGGCAGCGGAAGTTATTATTGCATCCAAAAATGAGGATAGGGGAGAGGTAATCTACGAAATAGCCGATCTTTTCTACCATATTATAGTCCTAATGGTGGAAAGGGGAGTACAGCTTGACGATATATACGATGAGCTAAAAAAGAGAAGGTAGCATACGGCAGCAACGCATATCGTTACTACATTAGCCCTGATATGGACATATTAGGGCTAGGGTCGAACCTACACATATATGTATAGGTGGTATAAAAGGTATTTTAAACGAAGCTTTAAGAAAATTAATGAGAATTGGATGTAACACGCGTCTGGTCTGGGGTATTTCCTTAAAATCATAAAATATTGAAATAATACATGTTTGATATGAAAAAGGGTAATATAATATTATTATATCTGTGATTAGCACTCACTATTGATGAGTGCTAATAAAAAGGCTTATAATTCTAAATAATAAATTAAAGAGGAGGTAATTATATGAACATTAGACCATTGGCAGATAGGGTTGTTGTTAAGATGGTGGAAAGTGAGGAGACTACCAAAAGTGGTATCGTATTGCCGGGAACGGCAAAGGAAAAGCCACAGATGGCTGAGGTTGTAGCGGTTGGACCTGGTACGGTTGTTGACGGCGAGGAAATTAAAATGGAAGTTAAGATCGGTGACAGGGTTATAATGAGCAAGTACTCCGGTACAGAAGTAAAGTTTGAAGGGCAGGAATATACAATTCTAAAGCAGGGAGACATACTAGCAGTAGTTGAGTAATTTTACTTAGATTATTAAACCTAAAAAAGTATACCTAAAGGAGGTTATTATATGGCAAAGGAAATAAAATTCAGTGAAGAAGCAAGAAGGACGCTCGAAAAGGGTGTCAATCAGTTGGCTGATACAGTTAAGGTTACCCTTGGACCTAAGGGAAGAAATGTTGTATTAGATAAAAAGTTTGGTTCACCCCTAATCACAAATGATGGTGTAACAATTGCGAAGGAAATTGAGTTGGAAGAAGGATTTGAAAACATGGGTGCACAGCTTGTGAAAGAAGTTGCAACCAAAACAAACGATGTAGCAGGCGACGGTACCACAACCGCAATATTACTTGCACAGGCTATTATAAGGGAAGGCCTTAAAAATGTTGCAGCAGGTGCCAATCCAATGATACTCAAAAAGGGTATTTCCAAAGCGGTTGACACCACCGTAGAAGGAATTAAGGAAATCAGTCAAAAAATAAAGGGCAAAGAGGATATAACAAGGGTTGCGTCTATTTCGGCAAATGACGAGCTGATTGGTACCTTAATAGCCGATGCAATGGAGAAAGTAACCAACGATGGAGTAATTACCGTTGAAGAATCCAAAACAACGGGGACAAACCTAGAAGTAGTAGAAGGTATGCAATTTGACAGGGGTTATGTATCGCCATACATGGTTACGGATACGGAAAAAATGGAAGCGGTTATTGATGATCCATACATCTTAATAACAGACAAGAAAATAAGTAATGTTCAAGAGATTTTGCCTCTTCTTGAGCAGATTGTTCAGCAGGGCAAAAAGCTGGTTCTCATTGCCGAAGATGTTGAAGGAGAAGCCCTTGCAACATTGCTTGTAAACAAACTAAGAGGAACATTTACTTGCGTGGCTGTTAAGGCCCCAGGTTTCGGTGATAGAAGGAAGGCTATGCTAGAGGATATAGCAATTTTGACCGGCGGAGAGGTTATAACCGAAGATTTCGGTCTGGAGCTTAAGGATACCACTATTGAACAGCTTGGAAAGGCTAGACAAATAAAGATTCAAAAAGAAGATACTATTATTGTTGACGGCGCCGGAAACGAAGGCGACATCCAAAAACGTATTGCATCAATTAAATCACAAATCGAAGAAACCACATCGGATTTTGATAAAGAAAAGCTGCAAGAGCGTCTTGCCAAACTTTCTGGTGGTGTAGCGGTTATTCAGGTTGGAGCTGCTACCGAGACCGAAATGAAAGAGAAAAAGCTTAGAATAGAAGATGCTTTGGCCGCAACAAAAGCAGCCGTTGAGGAAGGAATCGTATCGGGTGGCGGGACTGCTTTCCTTAACACAATTCCCAAGGTTAAGGAGCTTCTTGAGACCACAGCTGGGGATGAAAAAACTGGTGTCCAGATAATTCTAAGAGCATTGGAAGAGCCTGTAAGACAAATTGCTGAAAATGCTGGGCTTGAGGGTTCAGTCATAGTTGAAAAGGTTAAAAGTAGCGAGGTAGGGGTAGGATTTGATGCCCTAAATGAAAAATTTGCCAACATGATTGAAGTTGGTATCGTAGATCCGGCAAAGGTAACCAGAACAGCTCTTCAAAACGCAGCATCAATTGCGGCAATGGTTCTTACAACCGAGGGCGTAGTTACTGACATTCCGGAAAAAGATCCGGCTCCTATGGCACCACCGGGAGGCATGGGCGGCATGGGCGGAATGTATTAATTTAAACACAAAGATTTCGAAGAAAGATCCCAAAGATGGGATCTTTCTTTTTTAAAATTGGGTATCCGTACAACTTAAATATACATGTGATATAATTATGAATCATATCTAGGGATTGGGCTGATTTAAGATGAAACAAAAGTTGATAAAATTTTGTGGAAGCATGGACATAGATTATGTAGGGATTGCCCCACCAGGTCCATATACTGATATAGAGAATAAATACGGAAAAAAGCATGAAGGGGACAGTACAAATAGATTAAATAGTGATATACTGGACAAAATGATTTATCCCGAACTTACCTTAAAGGACGTAAAATCAGTAATAGTGTGTCTGTTTCCCTATTATATCGGCAGTATCCCCGGAGCAAACCTTTCAAAGTATGCATATTCTACCGATTATCACATGATAGCCCAAAGAAAACTGCACGAAATAGGTGTTTTTTTGGAAAGACAGATCGAGAATTTTAATTATAAATGTTTCGCCGATAATGGGCCCCTAAACGACAGGTATATGGCCCATAAGGCGGGGCTGGGGTTTTGGGGAATTAACAACCATATAATAACCGAACGATATGGCTCCTATGTATTTATAGGATATATCATAAACAATTATCAGTTTGAAGCTGATACACCGCTGGATAGAACATGCATTAAATGCTATAACTGTGTTCGTGATTGCCCCGGGCAGTGCATTAGGGGGGATTTTACTATAGATTCCACAAGGTGCAAATCATATATAACCCAGAAAAAAGGCCAACTCACAGTAGAGGAGATCGCAACTCTAAGGAAGAACTGTTTGATATGGGGGTGCGATGTCTGCCAGGATGTGTGTCCCCACAATAAAGGGGTGCAAAAGACCCCGATCGAGGATTTTAAAAATAATATAAAGCATAATATAGAATATTGGGAGCTAGCAAACATGTCCAATAGAGAATTTTTAAAACATTATAAAGATAGGGCGTTTGCCTGGAGAGGTAAGGGTGTCCTCAAAAGAAATTATGAAATATTATATGAAAATCGGAAGTAATATATCAAAGCAATTTATAATGAAAAAGATTAATGGGGGAATGCTATGAAAGCATTTATAGAGAAAATGGTCAAAAGAAAGAAAAATGTGCAAGATGGTATAATAATTGTTGGAACGATAGTTCTTGCCACTATTTTGATGCTGTTGACGTTTATAGTCATAGGGCCGCATACCGTCTCTCTTTTCATCTGTGTAGGCATTGGGTTTGGGGCATATTTCGTGATCCTGTCAAGGAGAATAGAGTTTGAATATTTATTTACAAGCGAAAGGTTAGTAATTGACAAAATAATCAACCGGAAAAGAAGAAGGAACATTATAACTTCTGATTGCTCTGAAATAGAGATTATAGCTAAAGCTGATTCCGCAAAATTCGAGCATTACGTAACACAGGCGAAAAAAAAGATATCAGCGGTTAGCTCAATGGATTCAAAGGATATTTATTTTTTTATTGTAAACCGAACAATAGACGGAAAAATAAATAAAATTTTAGTTTTGTTTGAACCGGATGAAAGGATGCTAAAGTCAATTAGGGCGGCCGTTCCAAGAAAATTCTCTGATCAAACTTGACGACGCACAGCGTCCAAATCAACATATTTTTAAATATCAAAAGTTATTGCAAAATATATAGTAGGGGAATAATATATACTTCCCTTTATTTTCTGGATGAATTATCATGGCGTTTGTTGTATAATGTAGAATAAGATCAAAAACCTGCTTATTGAAACTGTCCTTTATCGACGGATCCTATGCATGGGGTTGTCTAGAGTAATCTTTTTTATGAATTTATCTTGGTGCGTTTTATAAATATATGGGGGGATCAATCTTGAAAAGGATCATATTGGCTATTTCTTTATCCATTCTTGTTATTTCAGGCTTGGCGGCTATTCCGCTGGGATATTACCTTTATTTAAAACCCAACAACAGTACAATACCGGCCTTTAGTGAGGGGGATGACGCTATCCTAGTGGTAGAAGGCGAACAGGTAGCACTGGAGAACGCCCCACGATTGCAGGAAGGGGAAGTACTTCTTCCGTTTAACGTTGTCAAGAAATATTTCGATCCACATATTTTCTGGGATGAAGCGCTGGAAAAGGTGACCATTACCACTGAAAACCGTGTTATTAGGATGAAGACAGATAATCTCGATGCAATTGTAAACAATGAACCAATGACCCTTAATCTTCCGGTAACCAATGACAATGGAGTAATATATATACCCATAGAATTTCTGGCTGATTTCTACGGTATCGAAGTAACATATATTAAAGAAAGTAATGTTATTATTATAGACTACATGAATTCTATAAGGCAGATAGCCGAACCGATAGATGCCAAATCAGTTCTGAGAAAGAAGCGATCTCTTCGCAGCCCCATAATAAGAAGATTCGATATGGAGACGCAGGAAGCATTTAGGAATGAGTTCAGAATATTTGAAGAATATGACAAATGGTATAAGGTGAGGACCTGGGACGGGGCTGTAGGCTACATCGAAAAACGTTTTGTGGTTGTCAAAAGGATAATGGTTCAAGAACTTCCTCAAAAAAATCAGGGGAATCCTCAATGGGAACCAACCCACGGGAAAATAAACCTTGTTTGGGACATGCTGTACACAACAAGGCAAAACCATGACTCGGTGGGGGAAATGGAGGGGGTTGATGTTATTTCACCAACGTGGTTTCAGGTGAAAAACAAAAATGGAGAATTGATTAATAGGGCATATCCAAAGTACGTTGAGTGGGCTCATAGCAGGGGATACCAGGTATGGGCCCTTTTAAGTAATGATTTCACCGACACCAAGATGACAAGCGAATTTTTAAACAATACCGATGCAAGGGACAACCTTATAAGGGAGATACTTGCGTATGCAGCTCTTTACAAGCTTGATGGCATAAATATTGATTTTGAAAACCTTTATCAGGACGATAAGGATGTATTTACACAATTTGTGAGGGAAGTCTATCCCCTTTTAAAGGAACAGGGTCTTGTGGTATCGGTAGATGTCAATGATATTGCCTGCTACGATAAAAAGGCTTTGAGCGAATCGGTAGATTATATGATGTACATGGCTTATGACCAACACTGGAGTACCTGTCCTACAGCCGGTTCAGTAGCGCAGGTGAGCTGGCAGGAAACCATACTAAAAAGGGTGATTGAGCAGGAGGGAGTTCCCAGGGAGAAGCTTCTTTTAGGTATCCCCTTCTACGCACGCTTATGGAAACAGGAGGATAATGGGAACTTGACAAGTACCGCCCTCACAATGGCACAGGCCAGGGAGACCATAATTCAAAACGGTGCCAAGGTGGAATGGGACGAAGAAAGTGGACAATTTTATGCAGAATATAAAAAGGAAAACGCACTTTATAGGATTTGGCTTGAGGATCGCAATTCGCTCAACTTAAGGACCTCCCTAACCCAAAAGTATAAGCTTGCGGGGGCATGTGCATGGAGTCTTTATTTTGCAATTGAGGATGTGTGGGGCATATGGGAGACCCTCAATGAGAACCTAAAGGAGTATAGAAGTTATGGAGAATGGCTGGAGAATAACAGCAATATCCGTTATGAGTTCAATCAATAAAATATAGTTATATATTTGGCAATAAACGTTCTATCTTGGTTTTTAGATGCTGCAATATATATACCGTGAATATTTAGTTTCTAAATTAATATTATTAGTAGCAGTCAGCTCTAAAAGGTATGTGACATGGGGATGAATAATATAGGCTTGATAATTTTTTGCAGCAATGAAAATGGAAAGAATGGGAGAAAACCTAGAACTCTAAAAAATATATGCAAGTTATTTTATATGAAAATAAAAGAAATCTTTGTCATTAAACTGCCAAAGAATCTGTTAAATAAAATTAAAATTAACGAAAATCTCGATCTAATTTTAATAAAAATTCCTTATAAAATCTGTAAATCAAAAAAATTGGGATGGCTGAAATTAAAACGTATCAAAAAAATAATTTCAAGGGTTTGCCGTGAAAATAGTATCGGAAAATGCTTGTTTTCAAGGGAAGCTCCCGATATGCCCGAGCTAAAACGCATAACCAGGAACCCTTTTACTGGGGAAGTTATCTATGTCTCGCTTCTAAATGAAATTTTAAAAAGGGTTGCCCTTAAAAAGGGTGTAAAAGTGAGGGATTTCAATGTGGTAATCCTAGATGGGGAAGCTTCCGTTTGGCTCAGCCCTTTTATCGATTTATTATCACCCAGACTCAGGTTTTTAACTGTAATAACTGCAAATAGGGGACGGATACAAAAGAAAGCAGACGAAATATATAATAAAACCGGTTTGTCGGCAAGGGTAACTGATAACGTAGTAAGTGGCCTTAAAGATGCGGATATAGTTATTAATTTGGGTTTACCCAAGGGGTTTTATGGGCACATAGATATGCCGGATGATGTATTGATTATAGATTACGAAGAGCCCAAAGGTAGTATTGTTGCATCAAAAAGCATCAATATGAATGGGATAGTTATTGGGTTGCCACCCGGGATAGGGGAGAAGATTGATAAAGAATTTTATAGATTTTTCAGTAAAATTGAGTTCTCGGAGATAATTATTTTAAACAAACTTGGTATTGGGGCTAATATAAATAGAAATTATGCCGATTATGTTATTATGGAAGAGGTGTATAAATGCTTCAAAGAGGATGGCTACACCCTTTTATCAAACGGTCTTTCATTCGTTGCTATGTAGTAGGATTGGTATGTGATTTAAGATTGTTTATTTTCCCTTGTAATTATAGCTTATTGACAATATGGGGTTAGTGGTCTATAATTATAAAAAATGAATTGTATTATTTGTTATT
>JAAZML010000006.1 GCA_012798835.1 Clostridium sp. | reverse complement strand
CTACAAGGGGTCTTCCGGGGGGCCACTTGAGTGGCCTTCTCTTTTCTGCAATAACAGGGAATTTTACTTTGCAACTTCAGGGAAATCTATTCTGCAATTCCCGGTAATTCTAGTCTGCAATAAATATTATAGTCTAAGATTTTGTCAGCATGTCCTTCCCGGTAATTCTAGTCTGCAATAAATAAAAGGCAGTGACTGAATATAACCGAAAGCTAAATAGCACAAGCAACTAACTTTCAGGGGTAATTGAATTAGTACCCACCAGAACTTGGTTCAGACTAAAGGGTTCATGTTATTGACTTTTTACTCGAAGTGATTTATGATCAATACGTAACAAGTTGTAATATGACATCATATTATATTAATGTCCAACATTCAGTCGAAAGGGTGATAAAATGTCAACCGAGGTTGAAAAGGGGTTAAAGAAGCTTGTCGAGTATACCAGGTTAGCCTGGAACAGGGGACTTACGGAATCTACTGGCGGGAATATGAGTATGAGGGTAGGAAATGAAATCTACATCACTCCTACAGGTTTTGTTAAGCACTTTATAACCGCAGAAGATTTTGTGGTGCTAAATTTAAAGGGGGAGCAAATTCGCGGAAAAAGGAAGCTTTCTTCTGAATACAGAATGCATGTAAAAATTTATAACGAAAGGGATGACATAAAAAGCGTCTTCCATGCTCATCCCAGATACACATTGATATACGCAATTAATCACGCGGAGATACCAATTGATACCACACCTGAAAACTTGTTTATGCTCTCAAATATAGAATATGTCCCCTACTACATGGCGGGCACCGATGATTTCGCTGATGCCTTTGTACCGGGATTAAGAAAAGGGAAGGATATATTTCTACTTTATAACCACGGGGTAACTACCTGCGCTGACAGTATTGAAGGTGCCTTTGCTAAGCTTGAATCCTTAGAAACCTGTTGTTTTGTATCAATAATGGGGTCAATAGTAGGAGAAATATGCCATGCGAAACCGGTGAAAATTTCCGATGAAGATATAAAACAATTCCTTGATAAGCTTGCCAAGTAATTAGAAAATCATCTACTTATCTAAACCAGACATACATCTAAAAAGAATTTTCCATATAAAATCAGAATCCTTTTAAGTTCCATTAATAAATAGGGGCGAAAAAAATGAAAGCTGCGGGACTTTTTAAAATAGGCGATATAAGAGTGGTAGAAACTGAAAAGCCTTCTATTGGACCAGGCGAAATATTAATGAAGGTCGAGGCCGCAACTACTTGTGGTTCAGATTTAAAAATGTTTTTACGGGAGTATCCAGGCTTAAGGCTTCCACTTATTCCTTGGGGGCATGAATCCGCCGGAATTGTGGAAGAAGTGGGTGAAGGGGTTAATTCCTTTGAAGTAGGCGACAGGATAACATCCCATAATACAGCCCCATGCGGCTATTGTTTCTACTGCAAAAAGGAACTATATGAGCTATGTGAGAACCTTACTCAAAGATGGGGAGCATATGCGGAATACGCCCGAATACCGGGACGCATTGTAAAAATGGCTACTTTCGAAATTCCGGATCATATGACTTATGCAGAAGCTTCATTAATTGAACCATTTGCCTGCACCGTTCATGGGGCTGAGGAGGCTAACATCCAATTGGGGGATAAGATTACTATTATCGGATGTGGCTTTCAAGGCCTTTCTTTTATACAATTGGCAAGGTTATATGGGGCAAGCACAATAATTGCCGTCGATTTAGATGACTATAGGCTAGGATTAGCAAAAAAGCTAGGAGCAGATATAATTTCCAATCCCAGTCGGGAAAATGTAGAGGGCATAGTAAACAAAGTAACCAGCGGACGGAAATGCGATGTCGTTATTGAAGCAGCCGGCATGCCTGAAACTTGGGAGCAGGCGATCGACTTAGTCAGAAAAGGTGGGACTGTGATTGAGTACGGAGGTTGTAAGCCAGGTACTCATATTACTGTTGATACAAGAAGACTGCACTATGATGCATTAGCAATAAAAGGTGTATTTCACACTAATCCCAAACATGTACAACTCGCATGGGACTTAATGGTAAACAGAAAAATTGACTTAAGCCTTATGATTACAAAAGAAATGAAACTTGATAATATTTGTCAGGCATATGAAGAATTAAAGAGCAACAGACGGAATATAAAAATTGCCATAATTCCCTAGGCATTCTCTTACAAACTAAAGATTGCTACCAGGATGTATTTGAAGGAACCATTTACAAAAAGGAAGGAGGATGACTGTTTTATCTTTGGTCGCACATTAACTAATATAATCTTCTGAGGAGGCGGAAACCATTATGAAAAGAGCCGCAAAGAAAAGGTGGATTACTTTACTTTCGATTGTTGCGGTTATGCTCTTTTTCGGGGTTACAAGTTTTGGTAAAGACTTGGCAAGGCCTAGGATAGTAAAGGACAGAGTAGTTGTTGGTTATGTGTACTTGCAATCAGGAAGCGAATCTGTAATGAGACAGTACCAGCAGGTAAAAATCGAAGCCAAGCACAGGAATTGGAAACTGGTTGAAGCCTGTGGGACGTCTGATGAAATGCTAAGAAACGGTTTTAATAATCTTATTAACCAAAATGTTGATGTAATTATTATCGGGAACGTTTCAACAAGACCGTTGGAAGATTTGATTGTTAAAGCTAGGGGAAAGGGAATCGGAGTTTATAACATCGATGCTGAGATGAGGCCGGGTGTCATAGCAAACTGTACTCAGCCAAATGGTGTAGCCGCATTAGAGCTATTTTATTGGTTGGGTGAACGTATGAATTGGAAGGGAACTTTTGCTGTAATAACAGTCCCTTCGATTCAGGTTAATATTGAAAGAACCGCCCCTGTCACAGCCTTGATTGAAGAGGTCTTCCCAGGGCTGGAGAAATTAGGAGAGGAATATGTTAATCCTAATGAACCGGTTATGGATCAGGCTTTTAATTATAGCAAACGATGGATTACCAAGCATGGTGATAAACTGGATATAATATTTTCAAGTTGGGACGGAGGCGCCCAAGGTGCCGCTAATGCAATTATGCAGGCCGGCTATGAGGGGAAGGTAGCGACTGTCGGTATTGACGGAGGTTCAAATACATGGGCTATGATTCGGAAGGGAACTCCTTTTATAGCAAGTTACGCACAGCCCTTCGAATTATATACCCATTCAATATTTGAATTAGTAAATCAAATACAAGTAAAGGGCCTCAATCCTGGAGATAAAGGTTGTTCTATAAGTGGGTATGGCAGCACCTTATATGAGAGAGGCTATATAGTCCATACGCAAAATGTTCCCCAACCGGGTCAATCAGTACACGCTGTATTTAATTACTATGGTGGTGATCCCGACGATCCCAATGCTTGGTACAATTGGAAAGAAGAAGGCGGCCCATACATGGTACAGTAGTTTTTAAGGCGTAATTAGCGGGGGTTCCCCTATCCAGGGGGGTCCCCGTCGGTATTAGTATGTTTGCATAACAAATTATATTTTAAGGAGCCGCCATTTTAGTGCTTGAGGGGAGTGTAATTTCAAATTGATAAATGCTGAAGCAAATAAAAAAAATAACGCTCCTTATATTTTAAAAACAGTCGGCTTGACGAAAAAATTTCCCGGTGTAATTGCTTTAAATAATGTTAGCCTTCGGATTGGATACAAAGAAATTCATGCAATTGTAGGGGAAAACGGGGCGGGGAAAAGTACATTTTGCAACCTTATAACAGGAGTTTATCAGCCTGATATGGGGAAAATACACTTGTTTGGCGAGGAGGTTAGTTTCAGCAGCCCATCCCATTCTCTTAAATCGGGAATAAGTATGGTATATCAAGAAAGGACTTTGTTGCCTTTCCTGACCGGTGCACAAAATATATGTCTGGGGAGGGAACCCAGCAATCTATTTTTTATTAATGAAAAAGAGATTCGCAGGTGGGCAGATGATATCCGTAAACAACTTGGGGTTTCTATTCCACTGGATATACCTGTAGGTAAATTAACCCCGGGAATACAGCAAATGATTGAGATTCTAAGGGCCTTTTCCCATAACCCCAAGTTATTAATTTTAGATGAGCCAACTGCCAGTTTAGGCGAAGGTGAGATTGAGCCTTTTTTAGAATTCATCAAAAATGTAACGGAGACTATGGATATTTCAATAATTTTCATATCACACAAACTTGATGAGGTTTTTAGTATTGCTGATAAGATATCGGTATTTGCTGACGGCAGGAAGGTTGTTACGAAGATAAAGTCTGAGATTACCCAAGATGAATGTATAAGGCTGATGATTAGAAGGGATCTCCGGCAGATAGGAATTGAAGTGGACGAACATGCTGAAAGATGCGAGAAACCATTTTTGCAGGTTGGAGATTGCAATTATGATAACGCTCCCCACACACTGGACTTTACCGTGCATAAAGGGGAAGTTGTAGGAATGTATGGACTTGTCGGTTCAGGGCGGACTGAGTGTATTGAGGCAATATACGGGATAAGATCTGCCAAGCATATGGATATTAAAGTTAACGGTAAAGGGCTTAAAAACCCGACGCCTTATTCAATGCTTAAAAAAGGTTTGGTATTAGTTCCTGAGAGCAGGGATCAGGCTTTATTTAACTTATTCAACTTAAAAGAAAACATTAGTATATTTGCTTTAGGGAAGCTTAATACGGGGATATTTCGTACTATAGATACAAAAAAGGAAAAAAGGCTGTCAGTAGATATTGCAGATAAATCCAACGTGAAGTACACCGATATTATACAAAGCATTGAAGAGTTAAGCGGGGGTAACAAACAAAAAGCAATTATCGGGAGATCCCTCGCCGTCGATGACATGGAACTTATTATACTTGATGAACCGACACGTGGGATTGACCTGGGTGCCAAAGAAGAAATCTATATACTAATAAGGCGAATCGCAGAAAAGGATAATAAGGCTGTTTTAGTTATATCCTCCGAATTACCGGAATTGCTCAATATATGCGACAGATTATATGTATTTCATGAAGGCAATATTGTTGAAGAGTTTGCCCGAGCGGACTTTTCAAAGATGGAAATACTAAATTGTGCTTTAGGAAGGGGAAAAGGAGGAAATAACATTGAAAAAGACAAAAGGCAAATTTGAAATAGCCAAATACTTCCTTCTGTTTGCTTTACTAATTATTGGTATTGGTTTTGGAATTGCAACACCAGTGTTTCTATCGCCTGAAAATATTCTGGATATAATCAGAGAAGCCAGTATTGTCGGGTTAATGGGATTAGGGATGACAATAGGATTTGCGGCGGGGG
>JAAZML010000109.1 GCA_012798835.1 Clostridium sp. | reverse complement strand
TATTTAGACTCATTTTCAAGTATATAATCTAGTAAAGCATTATTTAGGGTTTCCACATTTCCAAAATATGCTGGATTAAGGTCTACTAAAATTCTTTCCGGATAATCTAGCTGATAATCAAATTCTTCTGCTTGCCTATCAGTAACACTACGTAAAAATTGATGATCCCTAGGGGTATTGCTTTCACCTATAAAATAACTCATGTAATCAGCATAAGTTTCATCTAAATAGCCTTGTCTAATTAGGTACTTTATTAATGGCTGGAGGCATCCGAGCATTTCATTTTCGTTATCTTCATTAATTAATTCATGCAGTTTGCTTGTTTCCATCTTATTTTTCTTATTTATTAACTTTTCTAATTCCTGATGAATGTCAGGATAATCTTCGTACTCCGCGATCGCGGTTGAACTTACAGGAACTGTTCCAGTAGCCGCAGCTTCTTGCTCATGTGCTAATAGCTCTTCCAGCTCACTATTAAGGCTTTTAATTCTTTCATTGAGAGAGTTAACCTCCTCCACGACAAACTGACTTTTACGCCAAGCGAATAGATCATAAACAGGACCTTGGCTGCATTGTAACTTAGTGAAATCCTCAGGATACAAGTTCTTATAAGAAATAAGGGCAAAAAGCTTATTGCAGTCCAACCGTGGCCTCTCTCTTAACTGCTCACTGTAAATCTGATATTCATTAACAATGTTTTTTAAAACACGCATATCGTCTATATACAGAGAAATGTCTCTTAGAAAATAGTCATCGAATTGCTCCTTTAAATTACTCGCATTTAACATCTTAGCTAATTGTTCATAAGAGTTTGTGGCAACAATAATAGGAACTACAGGAATAATAAAATCAAAAAATTTTGTTCGATCTTTACAGGTGAAAAGGTCATCGCGCATCATATAAAAAAACCTTATAACCCGTGGGTGCTTATTTTGAGAAGACCTGCAACCATTTTTGCTTATGTCGTTACTAAGACGTTGGTTAACTAATTGGTTAATTTCTCTAAGTCTGACAAATATTTCACTACTCTTAAAACGATCTATATCTTCAAAAACAAAGACTTTTGCTTGCGAGCATTCAATTATATACAGCAGTTCATCAAGGTATCGATCGAAATTTGAATCATCAGCTGCAGCAAAAACCTCAATGGCGTTGCCACCTAAAGAAAATTTGGCAAGTATTTTATTACTTTCTAGAAAGGTAATTAGGACGTTAACTAGATAGAGGCTTGCGGCTACTAGCAATATTCCCGTGAAAAAAAGCACCCACTCATTAGCAATAAAACTTAAGACATTTAATAACACGCTTGAGTCCTGGGTTTCAAATGTGTCAATATAATCCTTTAAGTAATTAAATTTAATATGGTATAAAAGTAACAGGGGTAGTACCGTAAGGAAGGCTTTTATAATTAATCGTTTGCGAGAAGAAATCTCCTTTTTAATGAGGAATCTTGTTTTGGGTATCCTATGTGGAGCAACAGAATGGATTAACTGATTAATTACTTTATTTTCAAGTGTTTGTAATGACTTTTTAGGTGTTTCATGGGTTTGATTATTGTTGTTTGAGCTATCTTCATCTTTTGAACAGTCTTCCCCAAAGCGGGCTAAGGAAATGTAAACGAATTTTTCTTTTTTACTTTGCTTTTCGTAAGACTGAATAAGAGTGCTTTTACCAGCACCATATGTTCCAGTT
>JAAZML010000043.1 GCA_012798835.1 Clostridium sp. | reverse complement strand
TGTCCCCCATAAAAGGGATATAGACTCTTTTTTTCATACAGCATATCACCTACCCTAAATTCATTTCCCATTTCTTCTAAAAGTCTATCTGCAGCACCTGTTATCCTCTCCTGCTTCCAATGTATATCGGTGTTGTAATAATCCTCAATACACAATAAATCAAATAAATCAACGTATTTGATATCCTCTACATTGGAAGTCATGATATCCATCATTTTACCATAATCCATTGAAAGGTAGCCATTCTCTCTAGCAACATAATAATTTTTATCGGGTATAATAGAATAACTTACATTCATACCCCGAAGATATTTATCATAAATTTCATTGAGCTTGTTTGCCGCGTTCATTATAGAATTTTCGTTTAGTGGGTATTCCATTTTATTTATACTTTTGCCTATTATATAGATATTATTGTAATCCTTCTGATTAAAAAGATGGAAAACGGAAAAAATTTTTGCCCCACGAAAAACATCGCGTAAAACAAATTGATCCAATGAATATTTTTCAAACTCCTCGAAAAATTCCCCATTAAAAAGTTTTTTTGAGGAATAGGTAGGAATAGCAGCAAGCCTACGCCTTTCAGTAATAGATATATCCAAATCGGGCAATATAATATTAGCCAGCATAAAAGCAAATATAAATGTAAAAAACACTACCGTCACGGCTATATTTTTAATACCATTATCCATAATAACTCCTCCATTTGGCAAAAAATTTGAAACTTTGCCCCACCTTGTCCATTTTGCAACCCTGCCTTAATTCAGAAACGGAAATATAAAAATGGGTTGTAGGAACCATCCACAAGATAACTTGTCACCAGTAAAAGCAATAGAATATGGAGAATTGGCTCGGCTATGTTCATGGTTTTTTTCCCGATCTCAGTCGATTTTAATATCCCTACCAAGCCCTTTAAAATGGGTGTTGCACCTGCAATTGCAAAAATTAAAATAAACATATAGCTTTTTAGGTAATAGGTGGTCTCGGCATTTGTAAAAGGCAGTAACTTTATGGTAAACATACATTTAAGGTTATTGAACGCCCCGCTCAAATCATCCGCAGCAAATATGGCAAAGCTGATAGTGATAAAAAATAACATATACAAATGCCCCATTACTGCTGGCAGCTTTTCCAAAATACTTTTAATAAACTTTTTCTCTAGAACCAAAAATAAGGCAAAGTACAAACCCCAAACAACATAATTCCACTGTGCTCCATGCCAAAAGCCTGTTAAAAACCATACAACAAAGACATTTATGATCCATCTTAACAAACTCACACGATTTCCGCCCATTGGTATATATACATAATCCCTAAACCATGTACCCAGCGATATATGCCATCGTCTCCAAAATTCGGATATACTCCTTGAGATAAAAGGATAGTTAAAATTCTCCAAAAAGTGAAATCCCATGATTCTGCCCAAACCTATCGCCATATCGCTATAGCCGGAAAAATCAAAATAAACTTGTAGCATAAAGGCTATGACGTAACCCCAATATAGAAGCATCGTCTTTTCACTTATGTCCAAAAATATCTTTGTCAATTGCCCTAGGGTGTTTGCCAGCAATACTTTCTTTGCCAATCCAATAATAAACCGATTAATACCATAAGCGGTATTTTCAAAAGAATGTTTTCGATTAGAAAGTTCAGACTCGATGGTTGTATACCTTACTATAGGGCCTGCAATCAGTTGAGGGAAAAGTGTTACATAGGTTGAAAATTTTAAAATATTTCTTTGAACCTTTGCATCTCCCCGGTATACGTCAATGGTATAAGATAAGATTTGAAAAGTATAAAAACTTATCCCTATAGGAAGCTTTAACGCCAAAAACGGTATATTCAGAGAAAATATTTGATTTATATTTTTAATGAAAAAATCACTGTATTTAAAAAACATCAATATGCCAATACCTGTAGCCAGTGAAGATATAAGGGGCAGTTTTTCGTACCTGCCCCCCTTTTTTTTGTGTATCCACCTTCCATGGAGGTACCCAAGACCCGATGATAATACAATCAGGATGGAATAAACGGGCTCCCCATAGAAGTAAAAAAGTAAACTGGCCAGTAATATAACTAGATTCTTTAGTTTTCTAGGTGCCATAAAATACAACACCAAAAACATGGGCAAAAAATAGTATATAAAACTAACACTTGAGAATACCATATCTATCCTTTCAAATCAAGAAAAGCATTGTGCAATGCTTCTCCCTCATTATCACTCATAATAAGGATTATAACATCACCTATATTGTCTACATATACATTAGACGGATCCACACCCACGCAAATCCATTTTCTTGGATCGACATTCTCCTTAATATCGATTTTTGCTTTCTCAATATCAGCACCTCTCTTAACGCGCACAAGGCATAAAGAGTAAGCCCCAGGCGACATTATAGGCTCTGATGCTATAGCCTCTTCAAACTCTATATCATCCTTTCCTAGAAAGTAACCGCTTCCTTCCTGGGTTATTACTGTTGTTTGAAGCCCTGAATTAATAAACTCTTTAAAATTTTCGCTCACCTTGGCACTGTCATATATCTTTTTTAAGATGCTTTCAAGATTGCCTTCGAGATTCCCATTCGACTTTTTGTCCTCGCCCTCATTATCCTTACTACTGTCATCATCCTTGCTGTCATCTCCCTTGCTGTCTTTACTGTCATCATCCTTGCTGTCCTTGCTGTCATCATCCTTGCTGTCCTTGCTGTCATCATCCCTGCTATCTTTACTGTCATCTCCTTTGCTGTCTTTGTTGCCGTCTTCTTTGCTGCCTTTACTGTCATCATCCTTGCTGTCTT
>JAAZML010000154.1 GCA_012798835.1 Clostridium sp. | reverse complement strand
CATCGTCCGTCAAATACTTCCCCTCCTCGGAATACATTAATTCTATTTTCTGTTTTTCACCGTCTTCCTTGGTAAATTCCCCGTCACGAACCTGGTGATCATAATAGATTGAATCCCACTCGGCATCGAAGGCGAGTGCATTTACAAGGTACATTACTGCGTCTTTGGGAATCTCATCTAATATATCTTTAATCATACCGTCTGTTTTTTCTTCCACCCATTTGTTGATGGCTTTGAGGGTTGAATTATCAAAAGGTGCCTTATACATCCCAGCACCATACCAATTCGCATTTGCTTGCAAAAAGTCCGGTTCAACGGTAAACCTTTCATCATCCCTAAACCAAATAGAATTGGCGATACTTAGCTTGAATTTATCCCCAGTGGGAAGCCCCTTTATATAGGTATGAAGATAATTATTAAGCCCCGGAACATCTACACCGAACACTTCCTCCATTTGGGATAGAGTTTCCCCTTTCGCTCCGTTTGCGGTCATGGCAAGGGCATTTATTACAGATAACGGAGAAACCAGTACATTGCTTTCCTCTTCCATTACACTTTTTTGAAATAAGCGCATGGCGAAATCTGTAACCGAAACAGTGTTCTCGTTCAAAATGGCCGTATTCGTTGCACTGGTGTCCGCCTCGATGCCCACCATCAAATCTTCACCCGATACCCTTTTGATGCCCCCAATATTACCGGTACAGCCCGAAAAAGACATGGATATAACCAACAAAAGCATGGGGCATACTGCAAAAAGCAAAATTCTCTTCTCCATATTGATACACCTTCCCTTTCATAGTCTTTACTTTTTAAGACGTAAAAAACATGAAAATAGTTCCTATATAAGTTGCAATATCAAAAATTGTTGCAAAATATCTATCGCAAGGTATACAGGCACTAAAAATAGGAATAGTATAAACGCATATATAAATATGTTGTTATTTTACCGTTCTCCAGATATCGGTAAGCTGGGGCAAGGTAATGCTACAGCCTTCTTTACCATGGCTACAGTCATTATTCCCACCATTATTTCTACCAGAGGAAACACAAGCCATACCCCTGTCATATCCGCCAATCTACTTAAAATAAAAGCCGTCGGTATCATCAGGATAAACCCCCGTAATATAGATATGATATGGGCTAAACTCGTATGTGAGGTTGAAGCAAAGTATGTTGTTATAATAATATTAAAACCTGCAAAAGGAATAGCCAAAAAATAAATCCTTAATCCTTTCACCGCTATTGTTTGGAGCATTAAATTCCCCTGGCTGTTAAATAAAAGGGTAATATATTCTGCCCCACAAAAAATAACCATATATACCATGATAGAAATTGTCACCACCGCCGCAATGGCATATCTTACCGTTAGTTTTAATTCCTTTTCCCTATTAGCACCGTAATAGCTACTCATAAGAGGTTGACACCCCTGGGCTATACCAATGTATATTGAAAGAACCACAATGGATAAATTCGCCACCACACCATATGCAGCAACCCCTATATTCCCCTTTATTTTTAGAATAATAAAATTAAATACTATTATTATTATTCCCGCCGATAATTCCGTTATCAAAGAAGGAATCCCCCTAAGAAAGATCTGCCATATTAGGTCTCTTGATATCCTGCACTTTTTTAAAGTAAAATTATTTTTCTTTTTTATAAAAAATAACGATATAATGCTAAGGCTAATTACGGGGGCTAAACCGGTTGCAAGCACCGCACCGAATATCCCCATTCCAAGGGGAAAAATAAAAATATAATCTAGTACAATATTAGAAAAACTTCCCGTTAGCATAGCAATTGTTGCAAGTTTTGGCGCATCATCATTTCTCACAAAGCAAAGCAACACGTTGTTAAGCATGAATATTGGTGCAAATAATAAAATAATCTGTATATAAGTCTTGCTCATTTTGAAAATACTATCATCAGCACCCATTGATTTGACCACCACATCTGCAAAGAAAAATCCTGCTATGAAAAATATAATTCCAATACCTATTGTCAAATAAATTGCATTTGTAAAGATGGCATTTCCTCTCCTGCCCCGACTTTTTGCAATAGAATACTTTATAGCTCCCCCTATCCCAATCAGTAACCCCATTCCATGGACTATGCTATATACTGGTATTGCAAGATTAAGAGCAGTTAAACCGTTCGGACCCAAACCCTTTGCAATAAAAAACGTATCTGCTAGTATATACAACGATAACCCCAGCATTCCGAATACATTTAAAAAAGAATATTTTATAAATTCGTTTAAGCATTTTTTATTCTTCATTTAATCCCCCACACAAAAATAGCACCAATATTCCATATCTTCAAAGGCCTAACGATATGAAATCCGATGCTGTTTTTTCTTACCCGGCAGCAAATTTTTTGATATATTATTAAACTTTAACCAGTGTAGCATAATTTTTTTTTAGTGTCAACAAACCCCCGTTTTAAGCAAGATGCATCAATTGCAGGGCAGCTTTAAAGCAGAATATCCCGGTACATGGATAATTCCCATCATATTCTAAATCTGAGGGAGCAACTCTTTGCGACATTGTCCAGTCTGCAATCCCAATCCAAGCTTTAATTATGCTATAATGTATCCCGTAATGGCGATTAATAGAATAGTGCATATTGTCAAAAAAATGTTTGATGAAATTACGCTTGTTCGTGATTGTAGTTTTTTAAATGCTGCTAATGTAGTTTTCGGGGAACTGGCTCGTGCTTCCCGGCACTTTTTATATTAAATATAAAGTAATAGTATTTATACAGCATAATACAAATAATTACTATTCCAGCGTACATATTGCTCGCTAAATAGATAGCTGTGATTAGCATAGCTGTAGAGAAGATTAAAATCCTTATCTTAGTTTTAAATGTCATTGAACCCGTTTTTACAAAACTCTCCAAATGTTTCTTATATAGTTTTGTAGATAAAAACCATTTGTTAAATTGTTCTGATCCTCTTGCCAAGAAAAAAGATGCCGCTAATAAAAATGGTGTCGTTGGCAAAATAGGTAATATCACACCGATGACACCTAGAATTAAAAACAGAAGGGCTAAAGTAAGGCATATTACTTTTTTTATTGTGCATTTCATACAATAACCTACCACCTTTATCCCCATTAATATTGGTTCCTATTAATATTGGTTCCTATTAATATTGGTTCCTATTAATCTTTTCCCTATTCTATTATTATATTAAAATTGAAAAAGTGTGCGGAAAATTTGGACTCTAAGCCTAAATCTCTAGAAAGTCATTTCCACACTTCGCCATAGAATTTACTATTAGAATCGGGAAAACTGTCATACGGTTTATATAAACTTTTTTAGAATCCCAGTACACTTATGGTTGCCCGCAGTAAATTTACAATGGAAAATATTATATAATTCCTTGTCTAATTTTAACCACTTTTTAATCTCGTAAACTCTTATATTGTGGGGGAGTTTCTTGTTGGCAAGGGGTCTGCATAATTTGTTTTCAAACCACTCCACTTCACTGTTTATTAGCAGTTCCAAATTAGCTGTTCTCTTTTCCGCCAGCCATGGGGGCTTCTCCGTACTACGAGATGGAAACGAGAAGTAAAAATGATTTGATTTAATCGTATCCATGTCAATAAAATTCGTTTTGGCAAGTGCCTCAACAATTGTTTGTCTGATTCCACCCCCGAGATGAAATACATACAGCCTGCCATTATCTAAAATAACCGGCCATTGGTCTTCATCCAATTCCAAGTACTTTCTCATTGAAAACGCCTGAGATGAATCATTAAAATTCTTTTTTCCTGCATAATTCCATTGCCCCTGAGCAAGGTTTTCATTATTTACTCTTTTTACTTCTATGTTTAAATCATTAAAACGACAGATTTGTAGAAATTGTCCTCCAGTTTTCAGCCCTCTGCCCTCGGCAAAACTAACTCCAGTAGCAATTTTTTCACCACTCATTTCATCGATAACACTGTACCCAGTAGTAGATTCAATATTCGAGTGAATTCCCCCGTGCGATGTCATATTGAGCCAGTGTTCACCCAGTCTAATACCTGCCTCGTTTTCAATAAGCTCTCCACTCTGTTTCATATTATCAATAATTTGTTTACTGTTTAAGTCGTCATTAATACAGGCCCTAATAAATCCCTCTATGCTTTTTCTTCCTCTTGTTCGTTTTGGGGACTGAAAAATATAGGATGCTATTTGCTGCATGGCCACACCAAAGTTAGGGCCGTAATCTTTTAAAATCCAACCATTTATAGCCGCATAAATCATTGCCCTTTGCAAAATCTCATCGGTCTTATTTTCAGCACAAAGCAAAACTTTAGTAATGTTTGTTCTTCTATTACCACGACCAATCCGCTGTAATAATGAAGGTATGTCGGGAGCAGGTTCATCTAGCACTATCAGGTCGATATCTCCTATATCTATCCCGAGCTCAAGGGTTGAAGTAGCAAATACCACTATCTTTTGATGCTCCTTTATTGCCTCCTCTGCATCTTTACGTACCCTTTTGTCTAAACTGCCGTGATGTTCAGTTACAACATATTCTAATCCATTTAACAAACTCCTCACTTTACAGGTTAACACATCGACACGTTTTCTCGATCTTGAAAAAACCAGAATCTTTTCTGGTTTATCAAGCGAATCAATGTATCTTTTTAGCATCTTTTCCACAGAAATAATCTCATTGTCTACAATTTGGATCTCCCTTTTTCCGGGGACGTTCACTATTTTGCCTTTGGGCATAAAAGATGCAATCACGTTTTCGGGTTCACTAACTGTAGCACTTAGACCAATAATCTGAATTTTTGTGTTTCGACACCAGTTCTCCCTTGCTGCTTGGGATTTCAAACGCTTTAGTCTTTCTAATAGCCATCTGACTTGTTCCCCTCGCGGCGAGCCGTGTAACAGATGAATCTCATCTAATACTATTGCCTGTACCCGTGAAAGCACATGCCCAAATGTTGAACCCTCCAATTTGCCTCGGCAAAGTATACTGTCGAAAGATTCAGGTGTCGTTATAAGTACATGAGGAATTCTGTCAAGTCTTGTAGCATGATCTCCGGTTCTTCTTATTACCGATAAACTAAGTCTTCTAAGGGGCATATCTAATCTTTCATATAAGTCATTTACTAGGGCTCTTGTGGGTGAAATATAAAGGATCGTCCATGGACCATTAATATCAATATAATTTTCCACCAAAGGTGCGCATGCAGCCTCGGTTTTTCCGCTCGCTGTAGCTGAACATATCAGTACATCTTCTCCATCGAGAATTGGTAAAATCGCATTTCTTTGGACCGGTGTTAGCCTTCCGTAGTTCTCAAAAAAAATCGGCCAGGTTCTTGTAAGTTTTGCTGCAATTCCCCGATCACGCTTAATACTGTCCTTCATTCAACTTTCCCCCCGGAGGTCCATATTTGATATCCAAAAATCCCACATACCACTTTATAAAAGATCGGATTAAACCGCTATCATTGTTTTCTATTTTACGTGCTATAAGCTCCTCCACTAAGGATGCAAACTTCTTATCAAAACCATCCTTTATGTTATAAGTCCCACTATACATTTTATGTATGCGCTCGGCCAATTCAAGTCTTTCATTCTTGCCCCAAACCTTTAACCTGTATCTGTTTTTTAAATCTTTTGCTACATATTCATGAATTATCGGATCGCCTATTTCGCCGCTCTGATCGATGGTAGCTATGTATATGCCCAAGGGTGCTTTATAATATCTTGTGTCTCCAGCAATATACTTGTTGATTGCGTAAAGGCTATCCCTCACTCTTTCCATGTTTTTGTTATTAATATGTTCGATTTCGAATTCATCAATCGTTATAATAAGCCCTTTATATCCGGCTAATCGTGCCAAAACCGCGTGTCCTGCAAGGGATTCAACCAAATCCATGCCCCTTTCGTCAACTATTCTGCTTACCATCGGAGCAAGTCTAATCTTAGAACGATCCAGGTTATGTTCTGAGCAAATTTCCTTTACAGCTTGCGTTGCAGTGATCTGGGCACTGCACGATATAACGGATTCCACAAGGTTGGCATACTTATCCATATTATCTGTTATCATTAAGGTATAGATAGTCCTCAAATTATTCTTAATCTTGTCATTCCCTGGGGTTATAATGGATGTTAGAGTATTTCCACTTTTAATTGCCTTAACATATAAATCAACAAGGGGGGATTCTGTATCTAATCCATCATCTGCAAGTGTGACCCATAATGCGTTAAGCAAAACTGCTGGATTTGAAAGACTTATGTTCTGGCCATCTACCTCCACGTCCGCAGTCAAAAAACCGTCTTTCCTTGCCAAATAACGGATAATCGATAAAGTATGGCTTTTCCCGGTCCCATATGGTCCGCTTATTTCATATCCACCTGGATTTCCGGAAAGACATTGCTTAAAAGTTTCACATGTCCAGGCCTTTATTTCATCAAAGCCCAAGGTTAATTCTTTTATATGATGTTCCGGTACCAATCCAAATCTCAAAGATTCTATTGTTCTTGTTTTTAAAATATCATTATCCTTATATTTTTGTATTATATCTGAACTTGTTTCAGTATGGGGGGATGTTGCTGTGGGCTGGGTTGCTACGGATTGACTTGGTGCGGATTGACTTGGCACGGATTGACTTGGCACGGATTGACTTGGTGCGGGATTTACAGGTAACATTTTATCAACAGGCCATTCAATTTGGCGACCATTTAGGGTATAAACAGATATTAATGCTTTATTATGCCCCACAAGTTTAATAATTTTTGCCCGTCCAATTTTTTTGATTTCAACAATCATGCCCGGAGCCGGATGCCACATATCTTACACCTCTGCTTCATAGGTATCATTAGGATCAATCGCAGCCGCCACACAAGTTTGATCCGTTTCCAAAAGTCCAAGTAAAACTGTACAAACACTTTTGACCATATCTCTTCTATTGCTGCTAGACATTTCTTTTTCAAGAATACCCAAAGCAATTTGTTCCACACGTTTTAGAAGCTCTTTCTCTGATACCTTAACTTCACCCGCAAACTTATTATAGAAGATAGACACAAGTTTTCTACCGATATTTTGGAGATCCTGCAAGGGCTCGCGTATTGTTAGGTCAATAAGGGGGGCTAGGATATTACCATCTATAAAACCACGCCCCGATGGACTTGAAATCCTTTGTTGAAGTGCAGCAAAAGATTTTATTTTCTCTACAAGATCAGGGGTAAATGCATACATAATCATCGCCGAGCCATTCCTTAAATCAACTATTGCGTTAATTCCCGACTGCAGCATTGACAATATTTTTTCTGTTTTCTTTCTATCAACGGATAAACCCTGTTCTGCTTCATCAAAACAGACAACGGTTCCGTTAAAACCCGCCTGGCGTATAAACTGAAACAAGGATAGCAGCATATATTTAGCATAAAGATTATTAGAGCTCTTATCTATCCTGGGAATATTTAATTCTTTCGACAATATTCTGTCATTTATATCCCCTTCAAGCCAGCGACAACAACTGCTAAAAATAGCATCATCATTATTTAGTCTTGCAAATAAAGCTTTTTTAACAACGATTCCAAAGGTTTTATCCCTAAAATCTACCTTATCCAGGGCTGTTACCCAAGCATTTGTAATTGTATCCTGCATAGTAGGATCCTTTACCTGGCAACATGCTTTTTCAAGAGCAGCCTGCAGAAGTATTCTTATACCATGTTCTCTATACAATGGTGTTCTAATTTCTCGTATTACTTCACTATAAACAGTTAGGCTTTTCGTAAAATCTATGCTCTTATCTAATTTAACCTCAGATGTAACACAGTCCATATCCCTAGCCATCTCCATATAATGCCTCAAAAAATGTGTTTTCCCTGAACCAAAGGGCCCAATAACAAATTTCTCTGATGACATACCTCTGCCGAACTGCTCAACCAAATACTTGTTTTTTAATTTTAAAAAAGCACAATCATAGCCCACTCCAAATACACTGCAGCCTTCTTCGGGGGCAGTTCCATATTGCGCCATTATGTGAAGCATGGAATAAAGAGTGTCTTTAGATATGTTCATTACGATCCCTCACAATCTTTCAAGTGATATGGTTGCAAGAACCTTTACAAGTTCTCTTTTGTAGCCTGTTCCCACATTATTGTTTATAATTGACTGCCCCTTTTCCAGGAGCTTTCCCTTTAAACCGTCGACATTTCCCCCTAGAACTTTAACTATCTGCAAATAACGTCCTGCTGCTTTGAGCAGAAAATCTTCCGGCTCATGGGCTGAATTTATGGCATGTACAGGTATAATCGGACATCTCCATGCATAATTTTGATTCCCACCCCTTACAATTTGCAACCGCTGTCCGAGTGCCTGGTAGTTCATTGCACAATTTTCCAAAAATCCAGGTAGAACTGCAAACACTACAACAGTTCCTATCAACAAACCATTGGAACACCCATCTATTAGTCTCCGGATAGAATTGGCCGCAATTTTATTCTTTTTTG
This sequence comes from Clostridium sp., assembly GCA_012798835.1. Taxonomy (GTDB): domain Bacteria; phylum Bacillota; class Clostridia; order Acetivibrionales; family Acetivibrionaceae; genus Hungateiclostridium. Next base: position 2,133 of record JAAZML010000154.1, on the reverse strand, counting down.
ATATTATCCTTCTGCTGTTTACAAGAGTCTTTTCATTCTCATCAAAAAGCAATGCAGTTCCAGTAAGGCCAAGGAAATACAGGGAAGCGAGAACTGTTTTTAAAATGCATTCTGCGTTTTTCTGTGTAAGGTTCCCCTTAATACCGGTTAAACCGTTATTGCGCATTACAACAGTTGATACCTTGTTGCCCATAAGATATTGCTTAAGCAAGTCTTGGGAGTAATGGCTTAAATTTTTGCGTTTTAATATATAGATTATGGCGTTTTTAAATCCCGTGCTAGGTAGACTTTCCTTTTTTAGCGTTTCGATATTCTCATCTGCTATATTCGTCCCCAAAGCATCAACAATTTCTGGTAATGACTTTACAATTTGACCTTCTATTTTCGCCTCCATATTCACGAGAATATACTTGGTAATCAACTTCCAATCAGACAAACCCAAAGCTTGTGAAAGATCTATACTTGCAACAACCATTCCATTTTGTAATGATACCTCTTCTAATATCTGGAGCAAATGCGTTTTCCCAGAACCATATGCACCTTCTATAAATTTGCAAGTTGCACCACCTTTGGAAATTAAATCTTCTACAATTTCCTTGCGATAATGGGAAATAAAGTCATCTGTTCCAACGTCCACAAAGTGGGAAGTTCCGGGTGGGGATATGCCATAGGCTGCAATATATTCGAGTATACTGCGCAAGAATTCAGGTTTCTTATATTCATAAACCACCTTTTTCCCTCCTTACAAGGCAACAACGTAACACATTACCTTGTATTCATCATCCAGATTTAAACCATTAACAACTAATCCCTTACCTTTCGATGTTTCCTGCATACTTCCCGTTTGAAATGCCAGCCTCTTATTTTCAGGAATTCTCTTAGTCAAAGCTCTATACTTGTCTAAATTGAACAAAAAAGCCCAAACCGGAAATTCGGTATGTTTATTAATCTTCGCTGCAGCATTTTTGCTTTCAAGAAATCTTCTGATAAGCGATAGCCTTACCTCTACATAAAACCTCTTAATTTCCACCAATCTGGAATCTGTATTTTTATTGCGACTGAGAGCCTGTTGATAAGCGTCCCAAAATGACTCAATAAGATCCTGGTCTAAAATTAGTTGACCATCTAGCATTTCCAATGCTTTTTCTTCTAATACCACAATATCTTCATTTGAATTGATATATGTCCAGTTTATCAATACTTCACCATTATATAAAATCCTTATCTTTGAAAATTCAGGAGATGTCTTCATCTCCAAACAACCAATTCTCCAGCCCCCGGCTGTTTCTCTGTAAGCTCTTCCTTCTGCTCCTATGCTTCGGATATATGCAGCCTCAATTTTTTTAAAAGACTGTAATCTGTTGCTTTTTATTTCATCGACCATCTTTTTTACAATAGTAATATTTTCGGAGAGGGCACGCGAGAGAATTTCGGGTTCTGGTATTCCTTTTAGAATTTTTTCAAGTTTTTCTAATATATCTGCATCATTTGCCTTAATTTTTCCAAGGACATTAATAAACTTAAAAACATTTTTCAGTATTTTTAGCGCTTCGTTTAATTGTGCTTTTTCATTAACTATGGATTTTTCCCCCATTTTGATAACCTCCATTATTAAATAATAGATTATTTAATACCAAAAACAAGAAAACTCAGTCGTGCAAATGCTATATCGGATAAAGTAAAAATTTTCTTTAGTCTTGATTGTTTGGATGGATTTTCAGCCACAGCATTATTTATACAAACTATTTAGTTCATTATTTTTTGGGAGTAAGGTGTGATGGGCCAGTGAACAGCAGAGTATAAATAGGGCTCGCCATATAGCGAGTCTAATAATATTCACAACCGCAGACATTTATAAAATCGTCATATAAATCCAATTCTCAGAGCCTGTTCGGATATGTATCTATGTAACTATTCTATCTTAATATGTCAGGTAATTATTATCTGAATCTTTTAATAAAGGATTTGTACCAATTTCAATCTCATCACCATCTGATATGCCATCCCCATCGGTATCACGGCTCAATGGATCTGTTCCGTATATGTATTCTTGAAGATTTGTTAATCCATCTCCATCCGGATCCTTGTCGGCATCACTTATACCATCATTGTAGGTATCATAAGCGGAAGGGT
>JAAZML010000118.1 GCA_012798835.1 Clostridium sp. | reverse complement strand
ACTCTTCCCGCCGTTGTATCTATCAACTTCGAACGTTCGGTCCCATCTACCATTCTTTTGAGTCTTACCTTTATTTTTGAATGAAGCTCTATATCTCCATTATCGTATGCCATTACTACTTCTTCGGGAGAAGCAAATACCTTTCCTTCACCCTTTGCCCCACTCTTTTCCATTGTTAGGTAGTAGCTCCCCAAAACCATATCCTGCGTGGGAACCGTAACCGGTCTTCCATCCTGCGGTTTTAGAAGATTGTTCGCCGACAACATTAAAAATCTTGCCTCTGCTTGCGCCTCTGCCGAAAGTGGAACATGGACAGCCATCTGATCGCCGTCAAAGTCTGCATTGTATGCCGTACAAACCAAAGGATGTAATTTTAAAGCCCTACCCTCTACCAACACCGGTTCAAAAGCCTGGATACCCAGCCTATGCAGTGTTGGTGCCCTGTTTAAAAGCACTGGGTGTTCCCTTATTACTTCCTCCAAGACATCCCAAACCTCGTTTTTTACCCTTTCGACCATTCTTTTTGCGCTTTTTATATTATGTGCAAGCCCATCATTTACAAGCTTTTTCATCACAAAGGGCTTAAATAGTTCTAATGCCATTTCCTTTGGAAGACCGCATTGATAAATTTTTAGCTCCGGTCCTACCACTATAACCGAGCGCCCCGAATAATCAACGCGCTTTCCAAGAAGGTTTTGACGGAAACGCCCCTGCTTGCCCTTGAGCATATCTGAAAGAGATTTTAACGGCCTGTTACCAGGTCCCGTTACGGGTCTTCCTCTTCTCCCATTGTCAACCAATGCGTCTACGGCTTCCTGCAGCATCCTTTTTTCATTTCTTACGATTATGTCGGGTGCCCCAAGATCTAAAAGTCTTTTTAATCTGTTGTTCCTATTGATAACCCTTCTGTATAAATCGTTTAAATCCGAAGTCGCAAACCTACCACCATCCAACTGAACCATTGGTCTTAGCTCCGGAGGAATCACGGGGACAACATCTAATATCATCCAGTCTGGTTTGTTGCCCGACACTTTAAAGGCCTCAACCACCTCAAGCCTTTTAATAATTCTTACTCTTTTCTGTCCTGTGGAACTACCCAATTCCGCACGGAGTTCCTGCGACTGTTTTTCAAGATCAACTGCCTCCAAAAGTTCCTTTACAGCCTCTGCCCCCATCGCCGCCCTAAATTTATGGCCGAAATTTTCGATACTTTCACGGTATTCCCTCTCTGTTAATATCTGTTTTTCGGAGAGAAGAGTTTGACCTGGATCAATCACAACATAGGCCGCAAAATATAGTATTTTCTCCAGTGTTCTAGGAGACATATCCAGCAAAAGACCCATTCTACTGGGTATACCCTTGAAATACCATATATGGGATACAGGTGCTGCCAATTCTATATGCCCCATTCTTTCTCTTCGCACTTTTGAGCGGGTAACCTCAACACCACATCTATCACATACAATACCCTTGTACCTGATCCTTTTATACTTGCCGCAGTGGCATTCCCAATCCTTTTGAGGACCGAATATCCTCTCACAAAAAAGGCCATCCCTCTCGGGCTTTAGCGTCCTGTAATTAATCGTCTCGGGTTTTTTTACCTCCCCCCTTGACCATTCCCTGATCTTCTCTGGGGAAGCCAAACCAATTTTCATTGAATCAAAATTATTTAGTTCGAACATGGTCTTCTCTCCCTTTCCTATATTTCATTGTCATCTGAATCGTCGTCCAAATTATCACTCAAAATTCCATCGTCTCCAAATAGATCGTCATCAAGAATTCCATCAATTTCGGTCTTTGCATCTGCCGTCTTTTCATCCGTCAAATCCGATAAATCCAAACCATCAGGGTTAATGTCAATATCCAAAACTCCCGCATCTTCACCAAATTCGTCCATGGATTCCTCTTCTTCATCTCCCTCGATGTTCACACTAAGCTCATCGAATTCGTCCTCTATTGATTCTTTTATAGCAATCTCTTCCCTCTCCTCGGAATAGACCTTTACATCCAAGCACAAACTCTGGAGCTCCTTTATAAGAACCTTGAAGGATTCAGGAATACCTGGTTCGGGAACATTTTCCCCCTTGACAATGGCTTCATATGTCTTAACCCTTCCCACAACATCATCAGATTTAACGGTGAGTATCTCTTGCAATGTGTATGCAGCACCGTATGCTTCAAGGGCCCAAACTTCCATTTCCCCAAACCTTTGTCCCCCAAACTGGGCTTTCCCCCCAAGCGGCTGCTGTGTTACCAATGAGTAGGGTCCCGTAGAACGTGCATGGATTTTGTCGTCCACAAGATGAGCAAGTTTAAGCATATACATATATCCTACGGTTACTGGGTTCTCAAAGGGTTCTCCAGTTCTGCCGTCGTATAGGATTGTCTTACCATCCTCGGGCAATCCTGCCTTTTTTAGGGTTGTTATAATATCTTCCTCGCTGGCACCATCAAACACTGGGGTGGCCACCTTCCATCCTAAAACCTTGGCCGCGTAGCCAAGATGCACTTCAAGAACCTGACCAATATTCATACGCGAAGGAACACCAAGGGGGTTTAGTACAATTTCTAATGGTGTGCCATCGGGCAGAAAAGGCATATCCTCTTCTGGGAGAATTCTTGAGATAACTCCCTTATTTCCATGTCTCCCCGCCATTTTGTCGCCAACAGATACCTTTCTTTTTTGTGCTATATACACTCTTACAAGCTTATTAACCCCGGGCGATAGCTCATCTCCGTTTTCCCTTGTAAATTCCTTGACATCAACAACAATCCCCGATTCCCCGTGAGGAACTCTTAAGGATGTATCTCTAACTTCCCTGGCCTTTTCACCGAATATCGCTCTCAGAAGTCTTTCTTCGGCAGTAAGCTCGGTCTCGCCCTTTGGCGTTACCTTACCCACGAGAATATCCCCCGATCTAACCTCTGCACCAATTCTAATTGTGCCCTCTTCATCAAGATCCTTTAAAGAATCCTCACTAACATTGGGTATTTCCCTAGTTATATCTTCAGGTCCAAGCTTTGTATCTCTGGATTCGCATTCATATTCTTCAATATGGATAGATGTAAACACATCATCCTTAACAAGCTTTTCGCTAATTAGTATAGCATCCTCGTAATTGTAACCTTCCCATGTCATGAAACCGATGAGAATATTTTTACCCAAAGCAATTTCGCCGTTATCGGTCGAAGGACCATCGGCTATAACATCACCTTTTAAAACTTCTTCACCTTTTTTTACTATAGGCCTTTGGTTGGTGCAGGTTCCCTGGTTGGAACGCAGGTATTTAAGAAGCTTATAGGTATCTCTTCTTCCCTGCTTCGTGCGGATAATTATTTCGTCGGCACTTACCTTTTCTACAACACCCGAATTTTTTGCCAGCACAACAACACCCGAATCTCTTGCGGCTTTATACTCTATACCCGTTCCTATAATCGGGGATTCAGTACTAATAAGAGGGACCCCCTGACGCTGCATATTGGCTCCCATAAGTGCACGGTTTGCGTCATCGTTCTCTAAAAAGGGTATCATCGAAGTTGCGACCGATACTATCTGCTTTGGCGATACATCCATAAAATCAATTCTACTGGTATCCACCTCAATGAACTCATCCCTATATCTGCAAAGTACTCTCTTGTCAACAAATTTTCCCTTTTCGTCTAGCTCTTCGTTGGCCTGAGCAATGAAAAACTCATCTTCCTCATCAGCCGTCAAGTATATGATTTCATTTGTTACTATTCCGGTATCCTTATCAATCTTTCTATAGGGTGATTCAATAAACCCATATTCATTTACACTAGCATAGGTACTAAGAGAACCTATAAGACCAATATTAGGCCCTTCCGGGGTCTCTATCGGACACATACGTCCATAATGGGAGTGATGCACGTCACGAACCTCAAAGCCCGCTCTCTCCCTGCTTAATCCACCTGGACCTAAAGCACTCAGTCTTCTTTTATGAGTTAATTCTGCCAATGGATTGGTCTGATCCATAAATTGAGAAAGTTGACTGCTCCCGAAAAACTCTTTTATTGAGGCTACTACGGGCCTTATATTTATAAGGGCCTGGGGTGTAGCTATATCTATATCCTGTATAGTCATCCTTTCCCTTACCACCCTCTCCATCCTGGAAAGACCGATCCTGAATTGATTTTGCAGTAGCTCCCCCACCGAACGGAGGCGCCTATTGCCCAGGTGATCTATATCGTCAATGTTTCCAATTCCATAATTAAGATTTATGTTATAATTTATTGATGCAATTATATCCTCTACAATTACGTGTTTTGGGATCAAATCATCCATTCTTTCTTTTAAGATCCCTTTTAGTTCCTCGTCATCTTTATCTTGGTTCTCTTCCAGGATCTCAAATAAAACATCTTTCTTAACCTTTTCATTAATTCCGATTTCCTTGGGATTAAAGTTTATATAACCGCTTATATCCACCATACCATTACTTATAACCTTAACCCTACTTCCTTGAACATCCAGCAACACATCATTGATTCCTGCATTCTGGATCATCTCGGCACTATCTCTATCAATGATTTCACCTTCTGCGGCTAATATTTCTCCTGTATTAGGATCAATTATGTTAGTTGCCGCAACGAAACCACTTATCCTTGACACTAAAGATAATTTTTTGTTAAACTTAAATCTTCCGGGTCTTCCTAAATCGTATCTCTTTGAGTCAAAAAATAAGCTGTTTAAAAGAGAACGCGCACTCTCTACGGTTGGCGGTTCACCAGGTCTGAGCCTTTTGTATACCTCTAGAAGACCCTCATCCTCTGTATCCGCTGTATCCTTTTGTATGGTCGCATTTACCCTTTCGTCTTCCCCTAATAGCTCAACAATCTGGGCATCCGTTCCATAGCCTAAAGCCCTGATAAGAACTGTTGCGGGAAGCTTTCTGGTTCTATCTATACGCACCGATATTATATCATTTGAGTCGGTTTCATATTCAAGCCATGCACCCCTGTTGGGGATAATGGTATTTGAATAGAGTTTTTTTCCTGTTTTGTCGAATTTCATGGCATAATATATGCCCGGTGACCTAACCAGCTGGCTCACAATTACTCTTTCGGCGCCGTTTATGATGAAGGTTCCGTTATCCGTCATCATAGGGAAATCACCCATAAATATTTCCTGTTCCTTAACTTCCCCTGTTTCCTTGTTTATGAGCCGTACCTTTACCTTTAACGGTGCGGAGTAGGTTGCATCTCTTTCCTTGCATTCATCCACACTGTATTTGGTACAGTCATCCAACGAATAGTCTACAAATTCCAAAATTAGATTCCCTGTATAATCAGTTATGGGGTTGATATCCCTGAAAACCTCTTTTAGTCCGGTCTCCAGGAAATGTTCATAGGAATCTTTTTGAATTTCTATAAGGTTGGGCATATCAATTACTTCGTCAATTTTAGAATAACTCATTCTGATGTTTCTTCCCAATTTTACGGGATGTACCATTAAATATCACCTCATATTTCAGACTTTTGTGTCCATCCATACCTGCATAAAATTATAAGACCCAAGAGCATAACATAAACTGCCCCTTAACCATCTAGGCAGGGAGTAGTAAAGGATGTATCACTGCGGGATACTCCATCATGATATGTAGAGATATATTATGCAGGGGTAAACCCATAACTTTATGGCTTATTACATATACTTAAATTTATAAATTAATACAAAGCCACACTAGGATAATGGTGCAACTAACATTTGTCCAGAATTTAGATCTGTAGCCGTTGCCCCCTACCTAGCGGAGCCTTGCAATCAAAACAATTATATATATTGTAATATTCAAAATCAGTACCAAACACTTATCACAAAATATATAAAACAGTATATTTTTTTTTATTGTACATAAACTAAATAAAATAATTTCATCAAACATTAGATTATTATTAACAAATATTGCCTCACTTATTCCAATATGTTATAATTATATTGTGAAAGTAATTACGATACCTGAAAATAATGGAATTACATATTGAAATTATAATGCAGTTTATAATTTTAACACAACCATTTCAACTTGTCAACACCAATTTCTCCAGTGCGATTAGGTCTGCAGTTCCAGAAATCGCCACCATAAAAGGCCAATCTCTAATACCGGCTATACCGCATCTTCTTCATCCCAGCCATGACCAACTCGCATGATTTTAAATAACCTATATCCGTCTAAAAACCCCATCGTTTAGGGTATCGGGATTATTGGGATCCATACCATACTCTATTTCTGAGTTGCCTGTTAGACCGTCGTCGTCTGAATCCCCCCATTTTATAAAATCTTATTAAATTAAGGGAGATTCCTTTCTAATCAGAATCTCCCCCCTAAATCATATTAATTTGCCTTCACCTAAACGATGTTTTCAAATCATCCACGAAAGCAAAGTTTTTCATGTTATGAACGCATTATGTCACATTTTTAAAATTTTTCATCGTTAAAAGCAAAGTCTTTATTGGATATTCCCCAATTATTTCAGCTCGATGGTTGCTCCAACCTCTTTAAACTTGGCTTCCATTTCAGCAGCTTCTTCCTTGGGTACACCCTCCTTAACAGTCTTAGGAGCTGAATCAACAAGATCCTTTGCGTCCTTAAGCCCAAGACCGGTTATCTCCCTTACAACCTTTATAACCTTTATTTTCTGGCTTCCAACTTCCTTTAATACCACTTCAAATTCTGTTTTCTCCTCAGCTGCAGGTGCTGCTCCTCCTGGGGCCGCAGCGGCTGCCATTGCAACAGGTGCAGCAGCTGATACTCCAAATTCTTCCTCGAGCGCCTTTACAAGTTCCGATAATTCAAGAACTGATAATTCTTTAACTTCATCAATTAATTTTGTGATTTTTTCACTAGCCATTTTATATACCTCCGTAATTGTTTATTGTTTTGTTAAAACCTGTAATAATTTCTAGGCCTCTGCCGCCCTTTTCTCTGCAATTGCATTAAGAGCAACAACTAGTCCCCTAATATTGCCATTTAGTACATTCACAAAGCCAGCTATCGGAGACTGTAGGCTCCTAAGTGCCATAGCAAGAAGCTCTTCTCTTGAAGGCAGAGTGGCGAGCGTTTCAAGTTGGTTCAGCTCATATATCTCACCCTCGATTACCCCGACCTTCATCTCCAGATTCTTGTACTTTTTAGCGTACTCAGCCAATACCTTTGCAGGAGCTACAACATCTTCTGTACTTAGAGCCATTGATGTGGGGCCGCTGAAATGTTCTTCCAGCTCGTCCAAACCGTTTGCCTTAGCCGCAAGCTTTGTTAGGGTATTTTTAACGACCCTGTACTCTATGTTTGCCTCTCTAAGAGCCGCCCTCATCTCTGTATCCTGCTCAACGGTAAGACCCCTATAGTCAGCAAATACAATAGATTTGGCTGATTTGAACTTTTCTGATAACTCCTGTACTACCTCTTTCTTTCTTTGGAGAATCTTTTCACTAGCCATTGTTTAACACCTCCTTCTTAAAAACCTGACATATATGCCCGCCTTATCTCTAGTTGCGGGATGATGTAATTCTGTCAAAATAAAAACCCCCTGATGCACATAAACACAGAGGGATTATTTGACTAATCTTTTATAATCAATATCACCTCGGCTGGATAGCTCTTTGTAAGCATTTACGCCCCCTAAGGGAACAACCTGCTGTCTATGGTAATCAAGTATTTAGTTTTTATCATACCCATACTATACTATTAATTTGGCTTTGTAAAGCCCTTTATAATAATCTTTGGTGGTCTTTTCTCCCTGCACATCAAATTAAGGGTACCTTGTTTCTATTCGGTAAATCTTTGGGTATTTAGCTTGATACCCGGCCCCATTGTTGATGCTATAACTATACTTCTAAGATACTGACCCTTTGCTGCAGCAGGTTTGGCTTTAACTATCGCATCCATCAAGGTACGAAAATTGTCTAAAAGCTTCTCAGTACCAAAGGAAGCCCTTCCTATCGGACAATGGATGATATTTGATTTATCAAGCCTGTATTCGATCTTACCTGCCTTGATATCTTCTATCGCTCTTGCTATATCCTGTGTTACGGTACCGGCTTTCGGATTTGGCATTAGACCTTTAGGGCCCAATATTCTACCAAGTCTGCCAACGATACCCATCATATCAGGGGTAGCTACCACAACATCAAAATCGAACCAATTTTCATTTTGAATCTTTGCCATCATATCTTCCGCACCAACATAATCGGCTCCAGCCTTTTCTGCCTCGGTTGCCTTATCACCCTTTGCAAATACAAGCACCCTTATAACCTTTCCGGTTCCGTGGGGCAAAACTACGGCACCCCTCACCTGCTGATTGGCATGTCTTGAGTCAACACCCAGCCTGATATGTGCCTCAACCGTTTCATCAAACTTAGCCTTTGAAGTCTTTTGAACCAGCTCTATGGCCTCCCGCGGAGCATATTGCTTCAATCTGTCAACAAGTTTAGCACTCTCTTGATATTTCTTACCTCTTTTCATTTGGTTCACTCTCCCTAGTGGTAAATTTAATCGGGAATTATATTCCCTCCCACATTATTTTAAAGTCATCCTAATCTAGCCTTCAACCTCAATGCCCATACTCCTTGCGGTGCCCGCCACCATACTCATAGCACTTTGTATGTTAGCCGCATTTAGATCCTTCATTTTGATCTCTGCTATCTTCTTAACATCCTCTTTAGAAATTTTGGATACCTTTTCTCTGTTCGGAACACCAGATCCCTTATCGATCTTGCAAGCCTGCTTTATCAGTATAGAAGCCGGCGGTGTTTTGGTAATAAACGAGAAAGATCTGTCTGCATAGACAGTAATAACTACAGGTATCACAAGACCTGCATCCTTTGCAGTTCTTTCGTTAAATTCCTTACAAAAACCCATGATGTTTACACCATGTTGTCCTAAAGCTGGTCCAACCGGTGGAGCCGGAGTTGCTTTCCCCGCAGGAATTTGAAGTTTTACATAGCCAGCAATTTTCTTAGCCATATTATCCACCTCCCAATTTTTATCGTAAAATAATATTTTACCTTGTTTATAGTCAAATTTATAATGTTCGTTATCTTTAGCTCTGTAATATATGTGGTTTTTAGTAAAAACTTATGTTAAATTTTGCGAATTTGCAAAAGCTCTAGCTCTACCGGAGTCTCCCTGCCAAACATGGATACAGATACACGCACTTTTTTCTTTTCAAGATTAATTTCTTCAACCATCCCGATAAAACTCTCTAGCGGCCCCGAAACTACCCGCACATTGTCTCCGGGCTCGTAATCCAAAACAGGTTCAAATTCCTCAACCCCCATAGCTCTGATCTCCTCATCGGATAACGGCACAGGCTTAGAACCTGGACCCACAAAACCAGTAACCCCCCGGGTGTTTCTTACGACGTACCATGACTCATCGCTCATAAACATCTTTATAAGGACGTATCCCGGAAAAACCTTTTTTAGGGTTGCCTTCTTTTTTCCGTCCTTAATTTCAATTTGCTCCTCCATGGGAACAACTATATCTAGGATATAGTCCTGCATACCCCTGTTTTCCACGATTTTTTCGAGATTAGCTTTTACTTTATTCTCATATCCAGAATAGGTATGAACAACATACCATTTTGCATCTTCAGGCATCGTTCCACTCTTTGGCATAAAGCTCCTTTGCCTCCTTTGTACTAGGCTTTTACTACCCCTAGTCTAATAAATCTTCGATAATCTGCCAATATCCTTTGCTTTATGCGTTCTATTTATAAATCAATTGACTCATCTGACTAAAGCCCAAATCCATAAGCCATATCATCACACCTACAAACAAACACATAATCAAAACTACAATAGTATTGTTGACAAGTTGCGGCTTGGTAAGCCATGTAACCTTTTTCAATTCGTTAATTATTTCTTTGAAAAATTTCGTTATCTTTCCTTTTGTTTTTGCCGTTTTAGAGGCCTTGTTTCCCCGCGCCATACAAACACATCTCCATTATCAAATATTTTTATCCGGGTCGCATAATAAAATAGTTGTTGGTAATAGTTAATTATCTTGTTTCCTTATGGTCAGTATGCTTGCGACAAAATCTGCAGTATTTCCTCATCTCGAGCCTATCCGGACTGTTTTTCTTATTTTTCATAGAATTATAGTTTCTCTGCTTGCATTCCCCACAAGCTAATGTGATTTTAACTCTCACTTTTTACACCTCCATAAGTTGTACAAAATATATTTTATATGAATTGTCTCTTACTGTGAAAGATGTTATTAATCGCATACATTTATATCCGTACAAAAAAAAAGACATACACAGCGAAACAATCAATAATTTAACACAAATCCGACCTAAAGTCAATATGTTTATGTCTTTTTCTTTTTAAACGCCTTCCCCCTATTCCTCTATCAACTCACTAATAGGCGCTCCCGGCGGCACTATTGGAAATACCTTTTCATCTTTATCTATTTCAAAGTTTATAACCACTGGTGTATCTTTTGATTCCATGGCCGTTTTTAGAGCATCATCCACTTCTTGTCTTTTGCTTACGTTTATGCCTATTGCACCATAGGCTTTTGCTAATGCCACAAAATCGGTAGCTCTATCCAGTGTTGTGGAAGAATATCTTCCCCCATAAAACAGCTCCTGCCACTGCCTTACCATACCAAGAACCTGATTGTTGAATATGGCTATTACAACGGGCAGCTTATATTCCACTGCTGTAGCCAATTCGTTGCAGTTCATCCTAAAGCTCCCATCGCCTGCAATGTTTATTACTTTCTTTCCGGGCATTCCTATCTGAGCGCCAATACACGCACCCAAACCATATCCCATCGTTCCTAGTCCACCCGATGATAAAAACTGTCTTGGGGAATTATACTTGTAAAATTGGGCGGCCCAAATCTGATGCTGACCCACCTCGGTGGTGATGATCGCCTTTCCCTCGGTCAAATCATATATTCTTTCTATTATATAATTCGGGTGTAACCCATCATCCTGAGGTAATTTAAGGGGATAGAGTTTTTTCCATTCATCAATTTTTGCATTCCAGCCATTGTATTCCTTCTTTTTTATAAGCGAATTCATCTTTGCAAGAATCACTTTTATATCCCCTATGAGGGGATAATCTACAACAATATTTTTCCCAATCTCTGCAGGATCTATATCAATATGCATTATTTTTGCGCTGGGGGCAAACTTTTGTACATCACTTATTACCCTGTCACTGAATCTAGCACCAACAGCAATAAAAAGATCGGATTTTGAAACAGCCGTATTGGAAGCTCTTGTACCATGCATTCCAAGCATACCCATAAACAAATCGCTGTCCCCAGGAAATGTTCCCATACCCATTAAACTGGTGGCCACCGGTATTTTTCCATTTGTTGCAAACTCAAGCAATTCTTTATCCGCACCTGCTATTGATACACCGCCACCTGAAAGTATAACCGGCCTTTGGGCAGCATCAATAGCTTCCACTGCTCTTTTAACATCTACCTCAACCAGCCTAGGCGAAGTATCTGCACAGCCCTTTGGAACCAACGGCAAATACTCGGCCTTGGCTGCCGTTACATCTTTGCAAATGTCTATAAGGACCGGCCCCGGTCTTCCCTCTCTAGATATATAAAAAGCTTTCCTCACAACTTCAGCAAGCTTTTCAACATCTTTTACTATAAAATTGTGTTTGGTTATAGGCATCGTTATGCCGGTTATATCCACCTCCTGAAAGGAGTCCTTGCCTAAAAGCGTAGTTGCTACCTGCCCGGTAATGGCTACCATCGGAACTGAATCCATATATGCAGTTGCTATACCGGTAACCAGATTTGTCGCCCCGGGGCCCGAAGTGGCAATGCACACCCCCACCTTCCCCGTTGCCCTAGCATAGCCATCGGCCGCATGGGAAGCTCCTTGTTCGTGGGAAGTCAATATATGGCGTATTTGATCCTTTGCCTCATATAATGCATCGTATATGTTTAATACGGCCCCACCCGGAAAGCCGAAAACTGTATCAACTCCCTGCTCCTTAAGACACTCAATCAGTATTTGCGAACCATTCAGTTTCATTTGTAATCCCTCCTGTGTATTGCTAAACAACATTACTCGCTACAACAAAAGCCCATCAATCCTTTACTTTAGGATAGCCCCCGTATTTGACGAAGACACAAGCTTTGCATACCTTCCCAAATAGCCTTTTTTTATTCTTGGTTCCGGTGCTTTCCAGTCTTTTAGCCTATCGGCTATCTCGCCGTCGGATATCTCCACATTGAGCTTGCCCTTTGGTATATCTATGTTAATTATGTCGTTTTCCTTTAGGATTGCTATGACTCCGCCTTCCATAGCCTCGGGTGAGACATGCCCTATAGAGGCTCCCCTCGTTGCTCCCGAAAAACGCCCGTCGGTGATAAGTGCAACATCTTTGTCAAGACCCATACCCGCTATTGCCGAAGTCGGTGAGAGCATCTCCCGCATCCCCGGTCCCCCCTTTGGACCTTCATAGCGTATCACAAGCACATCTCCCTTGTTTACCTTTCCGCCATAAATTGCACCGATAGCCTGATCCTCTGAATCAAACACCCTGGCAGGACCCCTATGGATAAGCATCTGGGTGGAAACAGCGGAACGCTTCACAACAGCTCCGTCCGGTGCAAGATTGCCCTTTAATATTGCTATTCCCCCCGTCTGACTATAGGGATTATCAATATCCCTTATTACCTCACTATTTTTAACTTGGGCATCCTTGATGTTTTCCCCCACGTTTTCGCCGGTTACCGTCATTAGATCTAGATTTATTAAATCCCTTTTGGCCAGCTCCTTCATAACTGCCTGGACACCCCCGGCTTCGTAAAGCTCCTGGACATGGTGTTCACCGGCAGGTGCAAGCTTGCAAAGGTTTGGAACCCTGCTGCTTATCTCATTTACTATATCAAGATTTATTTCTATACCCGCTTCATGGGCAATGGCCGGAAGATGGAGTATAGAATTTGTTGAACATCCAAGAGCCATATCTACAGTCAATGCATTTTCAAAAGCCTTCGTGGATAAAATATCTGAAGGTTTTATGTCTTTTTTCACCAGTTCCATAATCTGCATTCCCGCTGTTTTAGCAAGACGTATCCTCTTTGCATAGACAGCCGGTATGGTGCCATTGCCCGGAAGCCCTAGCCCCAGAACTTCGGTAAGGCAATTCATTGAATTTGCTGTAAACATCCCGGAGCAGGATCCGCACCCGGGGCATGCATCCTCTTCATACTCTAGCACCTCTTCCTCGGTCATCTTCCCTGCCTTAAATGATCCGACGGCCTCAAAGACACTATTTAAATCCAAATTCTCGCCGTTTCTTTTAATTGAAAGCATTGGTCCTCCACTAATTACAATAGAGGGTACATTTATTCTTGCGGCGGCCATTAGCATCCCGGGTACTATTTTATCGCAATTCGGAATAAAAACCATTCCATCAAAGCTATGGGCCAGTCCCATGGCTTCACAAGAATCCGCTATAAGTTCTCTAGTTGCCAAGGAATATTTCATTCCCGTGTGTCCCATGGCTATTCCATCACATACTCCAATTGCCCCAAACTCTATGGGTGTCCCCCCGGCCATTCTTATGCCTGCCTTAACAGCCTTAGCAATACTGTCTAGATGTATATGTCCGGGAACTATTTCGTTCTTGGAATTGACCACACCTATCAACGGTCTTTTTATTTCCTCATCGGTATATCCCATCGCCTTAAAAAGTGCCCTGTGCGGCGCCCTTTCAATACCTTTTTTTACTATATCACTCTTCACTTTTGAATTCCTCCTGAGTACCTAATAGTTACTATAGCAACAGCCGGGTTGGCCCGGCCGCTTATTATCCTGATTTTATTTATTGTCCAAATTGCAACTATTGTCTATTTCCCTCTTATCAATTATTTTACTACTTTAGGGGTTTATTTGTCTAGTGTTTTTAAAAAAAAGCAAGATCCGTTAATTATTTTACTCCAAAGTATAGTTTTCGTTAACCCAGCCCAATCCAGGCCTTGGCAAATGCAAACATATCAAAGGGCGAATTGGATAAGGGAATACAGTATGCCACAACATTTTGAGGAAACATCCAATTTATAATAAAATTGTTTTGGTAGAAAGTCCTTGCCACCTTCGAACTTTCGATGGCATTTAGAATCCCGGAAAACTGGGGCAATGCACTAAATGCCATCATTACCACAAATACAATATAAACTATAAGTATACCTTGCAAGGCCCCAAAGGCAAGACCTCCTACTTTATCCACCTGTTTAATAAGGGGAAGAACTGTAATTCCCTTTAAAATGCGCTCGGCAAAATTTAGACCTATCTTTATTAATATAAATACAACAATAAGAGCCAAAATATCGATGACTGCACCCGCAAGTAAATCGCTTATCGAATCCATAACCTCCGTTATGCTAATAAGCTCTGTGACATCGGGGATCTTTTGTGCTATATTACTCTCAAGCATCCCCTTTGCAAATCCCGGTAACTTAAGACCTTCAATGATAGATTGTGCCGTAACCTTTGCACTGCTGCCTAGCCCTGGCGAAGAAGTCTGCTGTTCTACCATAAGCTTGTTAAATATACCCGATTTTATTATTGAAAACAGCTTAGTACCGGATAGAATCTTTGAAATTAAGGGATAAAGCTTCACAGCAATGATTGCTGATATAAAAAAAGATACCAGCTTAAAAAGCGAATATACCAAACCCTTTTTTAATCCCACTACCCCCAACCCCACAATGATTATAATCACAACTAAATCGATCCAATTCATACCTATCCCCCATCCTTTTGTTGGGCATTACCCCATTTTTAAAATTATAATACTATCCTTTGTAATTACTAAAGCTTCCCTGTTGCCAAAAAAACTCACACCCTTGATTTCTTTTTCGCAAACGAAACTTCCCCTAAGGCGACCCGTTGTGTCTATGAAATAGACACTCTTGCCTGTGTTTATTGCTATTAATTCTCCTCCCGTAGCAATACTTACAACATCCTGGTTCAAGGTATAATCAGAGATTTCTCTCCCACCGCCATCTAAAATTAGAACTTTGGGTAAGTTATCACCAAAGGCCGCTGTCCCCTTCTTTTCGGCAAACGCAAACACAGCATACTTACCGTTCATCACCCCGGAGCTCATTATCGTCCCTGTTACCGGACTTTCCCATCTTGCATCCAAACTCTTGTCCAATAAAAGGATCTGCGAATCACCCATCGCAGCTATTGTATTTGAATCTAAAAACCATAATGAGGCTATCATCATGTTTTCAATTTTTTTCCCGGCTATATTGTCGCCTGTGATTGTATAAAGCTCAAGACCCGTATCAATATTGGTGCCTGAATAATCCACGGAGTTAACAAGCACGGATTTGCCGTTGGGGGATACCTTGGCCGAAATTATAAACGTTGTGCCTTTTATTTTTGTAAATAAAAATTCCCCGGTCCTGTTATATACAGAAACTGCTGTTTTCCCCCTGTCACTTCTATGTACGATTGCAGTGTATCCACTGCTATTTATGTCCGCATTTATTATGTTATATTCTAATTTATCTTCCCATATCTTCTCAGTTCCATTGAAGACATAGATTTTTTTTGTCTCGGGCTCGGCTATAAGAAGATATTCCCCTTGACATTTAACAAAGGGATTGTTGAGGTTTACTGGGAATACCTGTTTTTGCTCGCCGCCCTTATCAAAATATTCCACTCCTGTATTTGTGCATCTTACAATATAGTCTTTGCATATAACAAATTCCTGCCATTGGCTGCTGTTAAAAATTATTTCGTTGCTTTCAATATCGTATTTATCCTTAGTCCCTATAAAAAATCGATTTTCGAACACTTCCTTAAGGCTTACCTTCTTAATATCAATGCCTTTTGCGTTTAGGTATGCAATGGCGGCTGTAGACATTACTATGATAAGCAACACAAAAAAAAGAAGTATTCCTAAACCCCCGGACGTTTTTTGTGTTTTTGTTTCTCTGTCAGGGATATCCATTTCCCCACCCCCGTGTCTTCTTTTGTATCATTAGTTCAATATAAATATTGTACCACAAATATCATTTTCTCATCAATTATTGATTTTATTGTTTATTTCCGCTATTGCTCTTTTTTCCCTTCTCGCATGGCCTAGCATATTAACACCCTGCAATAGAATTGTAAATAACATAAATAAACCAACACCCCCGAAAATCGGGTATAGCAATGGGATAAGCCTAGAGAATCCTACATTTGAAAGGGGAATTGCAATTCCACACACAACCATTATTACTACTCTCTTGCTTATTTTTACTCTGGAAGTTACTCTTTCGATAAAGCCATAGCCCGAGGTTATTGCAGATATAAACATTGCAAGCAACATCAAAAAAGTGTAGCCCTCTCCTATAATGGGATTACATCGATCAATAATACTTAAAACAGGCATCTGGTGGTGTGCTATATCGGAATAAAACATATTTAGGGTAACATTTAAAATAATAGCCATAAGGCATAGCATTCCCCCCCCCACTATACCCCCAAATGCTGCTACTTTTTTATTTTTTAGGTATGGAAGTAAACTGCACATAACAACAACGGCGGGTATGCTATTGTAGCTAACATATAAAAGAGATGATACAAACCAGTTATCGGTTATTGTACCAAATCCCCCAACAAGGCTAAAAACAGATGTGTCCTTGCTTATTATGATATAAAAGCCCACCCCAATAATCCCAAACACAAGTATCGGGGTTATAAAGGAGCTCAAAATCATTATTCCCTTTATGTCTGTAAGAAGTGCCACCATACACAAAACCGCTGTTATCAAAATAGCATACCGATAGGGTAAACCAGTCTTATCGGATATTATGCTTCCAGCGCCGGCGATCATAATACAAAGAATCGACCCCATAAAAAGCGATACCACTATTTGCATGACCCATCCCAAAAGCCACCCCACTGCGGGAAATAGGAATTCTTCGTAGGTCCTGATCCTTTCATTGTATACCTTTACAATTATAATGCAGCCTACAGTGGCAAACAAAACACCCGAAAGTATTATACCGTAGAATCCACCCTCATAATATGCAGTGAAAAATTGTAGAATTTCCTGCCCCGAGGCAAAACCCGCACCAATTATCGTGGCCATATATATGCTGGCCACCTTAAAAATATCCTTTAAATCCCTAAACAAAGCAACAACTCCTTGCATAGAACCCATACCACTATAGATTCTATGCTAGAGTTGTCTGCTAAATTCCAAGTATATTTGTTGGGAATTTTTATGTTGATTTTATTTTGACTAAAGCCATATTAAAAATACTGCATAAGCTTATTATATGCAGACTTTACACCCTCATCCCCATAAAACTCATCCCTGCTTACCACAATACCTGTATACCTGCCATCCTTCATTGCGTAATAGGTGTTTTCATTTTTGGGTATAAACTCAACTTTTACAACCTCTGAACCCTTGCTAAGACGGTAGGTAATGCTTATCTGGGGCTCTCCCGAAACATTAGCATTTTGTTCTATATCCATAGCCAAGACACTTATAAGTGATTGATAGTAATCTTTAAATCGGGATATGGCCTCTTCCCCTTTCGCCGTTACATCGTTATCATCCACATAGAATCTGCCATCCTCTTCGCCCTCTGTCTTCCCAGCTTCAATTTTTAGATTAACAGTATTTCCATCCATTCTTATTTCTATAGCAGCCACATCGAAGATATAGGGTGCATATATAAATCCATCCATTACCTCTACTGTAGTGATGTCTAAAAAATTTATCAGCTGTGGGTTTATGGTGAAAACCTCATTTGTGCCATCAAGCATGCCATAGGTTTCTTTATAATTTTCCTTAATATTACCTAGTAAGAGCTTTACCCTCTGCTCCCCAGCGGCAGCCTCTAGAATATAGGAGGGTGTATCAAGGCCATATTCGCTTAAATCCTTTGTGTCTTCCTCCTCTATATAGTCTGTGATCTCCGCCCTTACAAGCGATTGTAGAGCCGTATTAAGCCTTATCATGTCAACGCCCGATTCAATTGGTTCGGACATACCCCAGCCAATTTCCTCCTGTTTTGCTACACTGAAAATCTTCTTCCCTTCCCTAGTCAGTGCAAGTTCCGTCACATCTGCCGATGTAACATCAAGTATAAATTTGTTTCTAAGATCCGTCTTCGTTGGGCTTAGTATTTTACCTGCATAGACTGCTATTGTATAAATTGTATTATCATCCATACTCCTTATATAATAGCCCTCTTCTGTAGGCGTAATGTTTCCCACCTCTATAGACGCAATTTCTCCATCCGAGGTTTTGGCTGTGATCATAATCGGACGGTCAAAGCCATATTGTTCGGGATTTTCAGGACTTTCCTCTACCTTTTTGAAAATCTCAATATTACACACATTTGTTGTTATACTATCGAGTTTAAATGTATCATAGACAAAATCCCCGCCCGAAACCATTTTCCATTGGTCCTCATCTTTTTTGAAAACGAATTCCCCTTCGCTATTTTTAATTATCAAATCAACCACTTTTGTTTGATCCAAGTCGGTGATCTGGACAAGCTTATATATGTCTTTGTCTTCTTCAGGAACAAAAGATTTAACGATAAAGTACGCACCTGCCAAGGTGAGCATAATAATTCCAAGAATAATCATGTTCCTGTATAGCTTCATAGGTGTCTCCTCCTTAACCATATAATCAGACCCGCCGCTACAATTAAAATAGGAAATACCAGTACAATTACTACCACTGTTGCAGTTGCATTAAGACCTGAAAGGGTAATTGAATCGTAATTTGAGTTCTTAGGAAGGATAAATACCTCGTTGGATTTATCGTACATCCAGTCCAAAGTAAGGGCCATAAGCTGTATACTGCTTTGTGAGTAGGGGTAATTTGACGCATATGCCTCATCTGTAACAAAATAGGCATTCCCTATAAATGCAATCTTAGTATTTACGGCGCTATTGTATTCGGCAATGAGCCCAACATCCACGGGTCCGGGTATTTCCTCGGTCATTACCCCTCCAAATATCTCCCCTACAGAGGATTCGCTCGTAGTCAAAAGGGGTGTTATCGTAAGCGGCTCCTTGTCGTTTATGAGCCTTTTAAAGCTTGTAGATGCCGGCATAATTAAGGTGAATTTGCTCAAATCCTGTTCATTTGTAATATCACAGGGCTCAGGGCGCACAACAATATCGTAGGGCCTGTTGGCAATGTGCCTCTGTGGGTTGTTTTCCTTTACTCTGTCATAATTTAATGCCACGGTATACTCCTCAAAAAGGTCATCAAAATTGGTGTACCCCTCTTCGGAATTTATAGGATCGAATAGGAATATTGCGTTCCCTCCCCCCTTTAGGTAATCACTCACTTTGTTTTTTTCCTCAAGTGATAGATCCCTATCCGGGGCAGCAAGAAGCAATATTGTAGCATCTTCGGGTATGCTTGATATGGCAGCAAGATTAATTAGCTTAACATCAAAATTATTATGCTGCAGACTGCTTTTTAAAATAGTGTATTCGCTGTTAAGCTTCCTTGAACTATTCGAATCAGCAAAATAAATTATTGGGGTATT
>JAAZML010000067.1 GCA_012798835.1 Clostridium sp. | reverse complement strand
GGCTTCCTAACACGTGACCCACGAATGAAAGAGCGTAAAAAATACGGTCTTAAAGGTGCACGTCGTGCTCCACAATTCTCAAAGAGATAATATTATTCCTTTTGGAATTAAAATTCCTCCCGTACATATGTACGGGAGGAATTTTGCTATGTGTGTAAAATTTGACTGTAACAGTATGATGTGATAGAATTTAAATATATCTATCTTAATTGAATGTAGTCAGAAAGAGGTGCTATATGAGCAATATTATAGAGGCAATAATCAATTTAGTATCAAATCCACAGTTTGAATTGAAAAGATATTCTGATAGCAATAACCGAGCCAATAACATGGGCGGGGCTTTGGAGGAATATGTGAAAGATCTTTTCGCTGGAACGGTGGGTGAAAAGGACGAAAAGTTAAGAAATCGAAAACTATCTGAAGTGTTTAGTTACTTAGGCAATCAAAACAATCCACCTGACTCTATTGTTCGGGGGCAAGACGCTATAGAAGTGAAGAAAATTATGAATAATGACGCTGCCTTAGCCCTTAATAGCAGCTACCCAAAATCAAAATTATACTCGAACAGTCCTATGATTAGCAACGCTTGCAAGAATTGTGAAGACTGGACAGTTAAAGATATGATTTATATTGTTGGAGTGGTCCATGGAGAAAAATTAAAATCCTTATGTATGGTATACGGAGAAGACTATTGCGCAGATATGGAAACATACGAGAAGGTAAAGAATGTTATAAAATCTGGAGTAGAAGGCATTGACGGCGTAGAATTTGCCCCAACTAGAGAATTGGGGAGAGTAAATCGTATAGACCCCTTAGGAATTACATATTTAAGAGTGCGTGGAATGTGGGGAATTGAAAATCCTTTTAATGTTTTCAACTATATTTATACAAGGGACCGTAATTCAGATTTTAACTTTATGGCTATAATAAACGAAGACAACTATCAACAGTTGCACAATAGTCATAAGCTTGAAGATATGTGTCAACATATCAATGGTCTTGATGTAGAAAACGTTGAGATAAAAGACCCTAATAACCCCGCAAATTTAAAAAAAGCACGGTTAATAACATTTTTTTATAAGGAGAAGTGTTAATGAAATTAATAAGCCTATTCTCTGGCGCCGGTGGATTAGATCTAGGATTTAAACAAGCTGGATTTGAAATAAGCTTGGCTAATGAATACGACAAGGCTATTTGGGAAACATATGAAAAAAACCACAATGCTCCTATAATTAAAAAGGACATCCGAGATATAGAGTTAAATGAACTGCCTAGCTGTGATGGTATCATCGGCGGACCCCCATGCCAATCTTGGAGCGAAGCAGGTAATTTAAAGGGCATAGAAGACCCTAGAGGTCAACTTTTTTATGAGTATATCCGCTTTTTGAGACATATACAACCAAAGTTTTTTCTTGCTGAAAACGTTAGGGGCATGTTGTCAAGTCGACATTCAAAAACCGTTAATATGTTGTTATCCCAATTTGATGATTGCGGATATAATGTTTTTACTAAACTTATAAATGCAAACGATTTTGGTGTTGCGCAAGATCGGTTTCGTGTTTTTTATATCGGTTTTAGAAAGGACCTGAATGTTAATTTTATCTTCCCTAATGCCAATAAATATAAGCCCGTCTTAAAGGATGTTATTTGGGATTTAAAAGACTCACCTATTCCTGCTAAGCCTAAAAATAAAACCAATTCTGAGGCTTGTCTGGTACCGAACCACGAGTACTTTATTGGTTCTTACTCTCCTATATTTATGAGTAGAAACAGGGTACGACAATGGAGCGAACCTGCATTTACAGTTCAAGCTTCTGGCCGACAGTGTCAACTCCATCCTCAGGCACCTATTATGCCAAAGGTAAGTAAAAATGCAAATAGATTCGCTGAGGGGTTCGAAGATTTATATCGAAGACTTTCTGTAAGAGAATGTGCAAGAGTGCAAGGTTTTCCTGATGATTTCATTTTCTATTACGATTCCTTGAACGATGGTTATAAAATGATTGGAAACGCTGTGCCTGTGCCATTAGCATATAAAATTGCAAAACAAATAAAGGAATATGTATAGCAGCTAATTATAACTTATTTCTTGGTAATTGTACTTTACATAATAAAACCATTTAAAGTGAAAAGCCGACATAATTTGTCGGCTTTTTGATTCCCATCTTCCCTAATCGCTCCTTATAACTCCGCAGGCAATTCTATCGCCGGAATCGCCCGACGGTTGTGAACGAAAATCATCAGGATTCTCATGTATTATAACCGTCTTGCCAACTACCTCACGTGGGGTGAACCTCGATGTATATACTACAAG
>JAAZML010000120.1 GCA_012798835.1 Clostridium sp. | reverse complement strand
CATTCTATCCGATGACTTATCAGACGAGGACACTTTATCCGATGGCTTATCAGACGAGGACATTCTATCCGATGACTTATCAGACGAGGACACTTTATCCGATGGCTTATCAGACGAGGACATTCTATTCGATGACTTATCAGACGAGGACGAAGATGATTTGCCTGATAGCCTAGAAGAAGATGCCTTGCCCGATGAGTTTGATAGCTGGGATGAAGAGGCTTCTTCTAAGGTTCTGGAAGAAGCCAAAACAGAGCTAGATCATTTGGAACGCATGGAGGCCCACAAAGAGCCAGAAATCGAAAAACCAGACTTAGAACAAATAGAAATAAATGTTGCTACAGGGATACACAAGGGAATTTCTTTGTCAGTTGCAAAGCTCCCTGAACAACCAGAAAAGTACCAAAAAGCGAAAAACGAAATGCAACACATCATCAGTCCAACTATCAACGAAATCAAAAAGTCTTTGATTCCCAAACGGAGTGCTTCTGAGCGTAACCTCAGAAAAGGCAAGCTCGATCTCGGAGCACTTTGGAAAGTTGGGGTAAAAGACCCGGCAATATTCCAAAAGAAATCGCTGCCTGGCAGCGACCCCGACCTGGCAGTTTATTTATTAGTAGACTGCTCAGGCAGTATGGCACGCAACAATGGTGGTGGTGGCCCGTCGCGAATGCAAGTAGCGCGTAGTGCAGCATTGGTGCTAGCAGAAGCTTGTATAGCTTTACAGATTCCTTATTGGGTTACAGGGTTTACAGCAGAGTTCCATGGCCCCATTGTCACACACCTATCAGCAGTGGATATTTCTTCTCAAAGCCCATCTGCCATAGCTTCGCTGTCAGCCAGGGCTGATAACCGGGATGGTTTTTCTATCCGGGTTGCTGGAGAAGAGCTGGCAATATACCCGGAGAAAAAGAAAATCCTGATCGTATTATCCGATGGCTGTCCAGGTCACCGATTTTCTTATGTGGGTGGCCCTGCAGAAACCGATGTGGCTCAAGCCACTCGGGAACTCCAAAAGAGAGGGATAACCGTCATTGGCATCCATTTTGGCAATGCTTACGAAATTCCGATCGGTCAAATGATGTACCAAAACTTCATTCATCTTGACCGATTGGAAAACCTGCCCCAATTAATGGGCAGAATGCTGAAGGAAGTTATTTTAAAATAAGGGGGACTTATAATGAAGGTGTCATTTTCAGGTTTAAATACGTATTCAGGGCAGTCATATGGCTGTCCTTTCTCATTCTATCTCACCAGGGTTCTTAAATTGCGAGAACCCACAGGTGAGCCAGCAGCCATAGGTAAAGCTTGCCACGCTGTAATTGAGTTAGCAAGCTACGAACAAAATTTTACTGAGGAGTTTTTTAGAAACGCCGCGGTAATAACAGCGGGCCTGGCTGATCTTAAAAGTGAGGACGAAGTATTCGACCTCACTTTTAAAGATTACGTCATAGACATAATCCAACATCCAGGGGCTGAGATTGAAAAGTACTTTGAAATTCCTCTGGTGGAGGGGAT
>JAAZML010000098.1 GCA_012798835.1 Clostridium sp. | reverse complement strand
TATTACCACGCTATTTTTGCTTTGTCAACATCTTTTTTAAAAGTTTTGTTTTTTCCTCTTCGAGTCAACATACCGCAAACAACAGCTTTTTGATTATAACATCATAAACAAAACAAAGTCAATAGTCCCCGGCTTCCCTTAACTGTGCATTTTTATAAATTTACATAATGTTTATCGGGTTATCTCTCTTAACTTCTCTATATCTTCATAATAAACGACTTTCAATTTACGATTATATATAATGCTTGCAGGGTGATAAAGGGGGAAAAGCTTATATTCTATCCCCAACACATCTATCTTTTGTATCTTACCATGAACATCACCAATTTTTATGTTTCTTCCGCTTATTGCATATAGCGGGGTATTACCTAAGGTTATAATAAATTCCGGACGGATAATGTTTATCTCTTTTAGTAAATACCCTCTGTTTTCTTCTATCTCTTTTTTTGTTGATGCCCTATTTATTATCCTGCCCGTATCGGTATTTACCTTTGAGAGCCTATACTTTATTGTATTTGTTATATAGATATTCTCCCTTTTAACCTCAAGTCTATTCAAAAACTCCATAAGATTCTTGCCCGCCGCCCCCACAAATGGCTTTCCCTGCTGCACCTCTTCCCTCCCCGGTGCTTCGCCTACAAGAACCATTCGGGAATTGATATTTCCATCGCCTAGCACTATATCTTCTGCATCGAATACCTTCCTATAAGTCATGTATAACTCATTTAGTTTCTCTGATTTGGGCATATATTATCCAACCTTTGCTTAATCCTTTTAAAATCTTCCCACATGGGGATCTTTTTTGATTCGTCCCTTAACAATGCTGCCGGATGAAATGTTGGCATGATCCAGTAGCCCTTTCTTTCGATCCATCGCCCGCGAATCTTTGTAATTTTAGCATTTTTATCAACTATGTATTTTGCTGCCGTAGCCCCCATACAAACTATTATTTTAGGCTTAATTAAGACCAATTGATTTCTCAAATAAGGCAGACATGCAAACGCTTCTTTCTCGGTAGGGACCCTGTTATTGGGCGGCCTGCATTTTACGATATTGGATATATAGTATTGGTCCTTGGTTATTCTCATGGCGCCAAACAACAAATCCAGGAGCTTCCCCGCAGCACCTACGAAAGGAATCCCTTGAATATCCTCCTGCTCACCGGGTCCCTCCCCCACAATCATCATGGAAGCATTTATATTCCCGGCCCCAATTACTACATTTTTTCGCGTCCTTGCAAGCCCACATTTTTTGCACTCATTGCACGCCTGTATTAATCTTTCCCATCCATACATATAAATTACACTCCTGTTTTATCCGGCCCCCATATTACCTTGTGCAGCTGGGTCTGGAATCTTAAATCCAGTTTGTCAGCAAGTATCCATTCTACAATTTTAGAGTAATCAATCTTACCGTATACTGGCGAAAGGGTTATTGTACCCTTTTTGTAAAACTTTGATATTACATCTTTAGCCCATAAATAGTCATTCCTATCTCCTATCACAAATTTAATCTCGTCTCTTTTTCTCAAGAAAGCAAAATTGTCAAAGATCATCCTTTGAGAGCAGCCCGAGGAAGGAGTCTTCATATCCATAACATAAGAATGTAGCGGATTTGTAAGTTCTTTATCCCTAAGATTAATTGAGCCATTGGTTTCAATGGTGACCATATAATCCCCTAAAAGATCGATTAATTTTTCTAGATCTTTTTGCATAAGGGGCTCACCACCGGTAAGACACACCCTTTTATAATAAAGGCGAGCTATTTTTGCCACAATATCGGTATAGGACATATCTTCCCCTGTATCGTAAGCATATTTTGTGTCACAATAGCTGCAGCGTAGATTGCAACCTGAAAATCTGACAAATACAGTCGGAAAGCCAGCAGTCAAACCCTCCCCCTGTATACTTAAAAAGATTTCATTTACCCTCATCACTTCCCCCCCAAAACTATTTCATATCCTCGCCAATGATGGTAATGAAGCTATTTGGTGTCTCCCAGAGCACAATTTTATCTAAACTACATTGGGTATTAGCAATCCTTTTTTCAAGCTGCCCCCATATCCAAAGACCTAACATTTCACATGTGGGATTGAAGTCAAATATATCGTTAAGATATTTATGATCGATTTCTTCCAATATATCTCTCTTTACCATATCCCTTAATAAATTAAAATCCATTACAAGCCCATCATCGCCGGGCTTACCTTTTAGGGTAACCTCCAACTTGTAGGTATGTCCATGAATATCTTTGCACTTGCCGTCATAATCAATCAAACGGTGTGCGCTATCAAATGTAAAAACCCTGCTAACCGCAACCTTGCCAATTTTCATATTATTATTCCTTTCAAGCTTTCGTGTTCATTTTATATAATCAATGGTATCAGATATTCCCGCTTCTTTAAAGCCTTTCAACCTTAATATGCAGCTATCACAAGTCCCGCATGCCCTCTCCCCGCCCCTATAGCAGCTCGTGGTTAAATGAAGGGGTGCTTTGTTTTGATGCGCTAGTTTGATGATCTCTGCCTTGGTAAGATCCATTATGGGGGTGATTATCTTTATTGGTTTACCCTCTATACCCAACTTGGTTCCAACCCTCATCACCTTTTCGAAGGCCCTGATAAATTCCGGCCTGCAATCAGGATATCCACTATAATCTATATCGTTTACCCCAATATATACCGCTTCCGCCTTTACTACCTCTGCATATCCCGCCGCATAACTTAAAAAAACTATATTGCGGGCTGGAACATATGTCACAGGTATATGAGCTGTACCCTTGTAATCCGGAACTTCAATATCACCATCGGTTAAAGCACTACCGCCGACATTCCCAATCCTAATGATTTTATGTTCCTTTATATTGTAATGCTCCGCTATTTTTTTTGCGCTTTCAAGTTCCCTATTATGTCTTTGGCCATAATCAAAGGAAATTGGATACACATCATACCCTTCTTTTAATGCAATGGAAAGGCAGGTGGTACTGTCAAGCCCCCCCGAAAGCAGTATAACAGCTTTTTTCACTTCTTACACCCCGCATATATTTTTATTTTTATTTCCTTTTTTCTTTTGTCTCAATATAATATGCACAACATCCAATAGCTCCGTTTAACTGAGGCATTTTGGGTATTAGCACCTTCTCAAAATCCAGCTCTTTCCTCACGTAGCTGACCAATGCTTTGTTTGAGGCTACTCCCCCCGTTACTACCAAGTTCTTGCTTGGAAATCTCTCTATCATGGGTTTAATTCTTCTAAAAAGCGAATGGTTGACACCCGCAGCCAGTTCTTCGATACCGTAGCCCTCGGATATTTTCCCTATGAGCTCGGATTCACCAAAAACTGCACAGGTGGAATTAAGTTCAACGGGGTTTTTGTAGGATCCAGTAAGCTCCCCCAAAGCGATTCCCAGCACTCCCGCCATATTTTCAAGATACCTGCCGCAGGAGGCAGCGCATTTATCATTTAGGAGCATATCCACCATTTTGCCGTTCACTACAGACATTACCTTGCTATCCTGACCCCCTATATCTAAAAGGGTAAACTCCTTAAAGCCAGTTTGCTTTATGGCGCCATAGATATGGGCCTTTAACTCTAAAATTACTGTGGCGTTTTCTACATTTATATTGTTTCGGCCGTAGCCGGTGCTTACTATCGCTTCCAAATTGTCTATGCCAAGCTTATCAAAATCTATGCTTATCTTCTTATCTATATAGGAACAATAATCTCTGTAAAAAGTGGCTGTATCATAAATCTTGCCCTCTATAAAATCATTATTCTTAAAAAAAGCCAATTTGACGGCCCTGCTTCCCAAATCAATACCTAATATCTTCATAGTCCCCCCCACAACCATATTCTATCAGTCCAGCATATCAATGAAAGCTTCTATTCTAAGCTTCGTACGCTGGTCAAGACTTCCAGGTCTGTCTCCCTCTATAGTCAAAACTGGTATTTCCAACTCTTCTTTTATTATGATATCTTCTATTCCCCTGAAGCAAAATGCCTGGGCATAATGAATCATCCCATGTATTTCCCTTTTTTTAATTTGATTTCTAATATCCCTTAACCGCCCTTCAAGGCTGTATGGATAGGTAAAATTCCTGTATACTTTAACGATATCCTCTACACCAATAGAATCCGCCATAGTAAATTGCCTTTGAACCTCGTTGTATACCACCCTAGCATCAAGGGTCTCAATAAAATCATAAATATCCCCATTTATCGGTGGCACCCCCATATAGCCCATCCTTTTGCTTTCTTCTTTTGGGGTTCTATTTTCGATAGAGAGTATTTGCTTATCTAGGTCCTGTGCAAATATGCCATAGTCACCGTTAAAGTCACTGCTTGAAACCTGCCAAATATGATTTTCAAATCCCGTAGCTTTGTTATGCTTCCAGGTCAATTCATCAAGATAAATCAATCTCTTTCGCACATCATCAAGTTCATTTTTAACTTTTTTGCACCCTGTTAGCTCAATCCCAAGAAATTGGAACAACCCCAGAATTTCATCTTGGAGCAGATTATACTTTCGCGAGTTTGGGTAGGAAAAGGGAATACACTTAAGCCCCTTTCTTTCAAGGACTTCCAAAAGCGCCCTCCCATTAGCACAATCTCCCTCAACAACGGCAATCAAAATATCTATATCTCCGCTGTCAATAATAGCAGAATACATACCCTTTATCCAAGAACACGCACTTCTAGGAAACCCATGGCTCTCTGCCATTTCAACCAATCCACTCGGATTAGGTGCGGTTATAAAAATATTATTCAGATCAACTGGTGTATAACCAGCTGCAAATATCACCTCAACGGGTACACTTGTTGTAAAGCCCACTTTTTTCACATAAACACCCCTATATTATAATACACAAAAGAATCTCAAAAAAGCAAGCTACTTTATGAGTAGCTTAATTTGAAATATCCGCATTCTTTGATATTGAAATCCTGTTAATTTATAGACTTTCCTTAGGATTACTTACTCCTTATAAAACTTTTCCTTCACAAGTGATCTTGTTTCTTTTTTGTTACATATATAATACCACTGATCTTCGATGTATTCCGGATAGCCAGGGAGAATGTAGGATTTAACCTCGGGCATTTTGAAATTCTTGGGTTCTTTGAATATGCGGTGTATATCCCCAATCTCTATATTGGTGTTTATACTTGCCTTAAGTATATGAAAAACATCATCTGCCTTCAAAAGATACTTAAGTCTGAATTTTTGTTCAACGAATTGACTGATAAATTGCTGTTGCATCTTTATTCTTCCTATATCGCCATCCTCATAACCCTCTCCATTATTGCCTTTTCTATATCGTACAAACTCCTCAGCTTTTTCCCCATTTAATAATTGTTTACCTTTCTTTAGGTGTATATGCAGATTTTGATATGGATCATCATAATCCATATCAAAGGGTATCTCCATCTCCACCCCTCCCAAAACATCCACAAGTTCTCTAAATCCCTTGAAATTTAGACTTATATAATAGTCTATATTAAGATCGGTCATATCCTCTATGGCCTCAATTATGGCCTTTTCACCAAATTCTCCAACTAAAGCGTTTATCTTCATAAACCTTCCGTTGACCTTTATTCTGGTATCCCTCGCAACGGATAAAATATTTGCTTTTCCCTCTTTGCCATTATGATTTACTAAAAAAAGTACATCCGATCTCATTTCATTCTCGTCAAGGCCTATTACAAGCAAGTTAGTAATGGAGCGATTACTGTTGTTTCTGTCATCACCTTGGTTTATATTTTTGCGTATTATTTGTAACGGGCTATATTGGCCCCCAAACTCTGGTACTTTATGTTCCCCCTCGGGAAACAGAAGCATATATATGCCCTGGATAAATAAAACCAACGAAAAAACTGAGCATATATAAAAAATCGTCTGCCTAGAATTCATATTCCACCCATAAAAATTTTTGTTTGTGTTAGTATGTGTGGATAGAATTTTTTAATGCGATTTTTGCTACATTGCTCAGAATTTATCCTAAAGATTCAGTTTGCTGCCGAATCTCTCTATTGCCTCTATGGTATTTTCTCTGCTTCCAAAAGCTGTTAGCCTAAAATAGCCTTCCCCACTAGGTCCGAACCCCACCCCAGGTGTTCCAACTACATTTATTTCCTGCAATAATTTGTCGAAGAATTCCCAAGATGTAAGACTCTCAGGGGTTTTCAACCAAATATATGGTGCATTTATCCCCCCAAATACCGTAAGACCCAAACTTTCTATACCTTGTCTTATTATTTTGGCGTTTTCCATATAATAGTTGATAGTGTCTTTAATTTGTTTTTGTCCTTCAGAAGTATAAACCGCCATGGCTGCCTTTTGTACTATATAAGATACGCCATTGAACTTGGTGGATTGTCTTCTATTCCACAATGCGTTTAGCTGGTGGGTATCCCCTCCGATGGTACAAGCTACAAGCTCCTTAGGCACAACGGTATAAGCACATCTTGTTCCAGTAAATCCAGCCGTTTTTGAAAAACTCCTAAATTCGATTGCTACTTCCTTGGCCCCTTCTATCTCGTATATACTGTGCGGGACATCATCCTCTTGTATAAATGCCTCGTAAGCGGAATCAAATAATATTATTGAGCCATTTTCCCTTGCATAATCAACCCATTTTTTAAGTTCCTTTTTGGATAATGCTGTACCTGTTGGGTTATTTGGCAAGCAAAGATATATTATATCCACCTTATTTTTGGGAATATCAGGGATGAACCCATTTTCGGCTACGCAAGGCAAATAGGTTATACCCTCAAAACGACCATCGCTTTTATATCGCCCCGTCCTCCCCGCCATAACGTTGGTGTCAATATAAACGGGATATACCGGATCTGTTACAGCAATTGTATTATTGGTGCCAAAAATCTCCTGTATATTTCCAGTATCGCTTTTTGCACCATCGCTAATAAAGACTTCATCCTCTTCTAGTTTTATTCCCCGGGTAAGATAATCGTTTTCTATTATTTTATTTATCAAAAAACTATAGCCTTGCTCAGGGCCATACCCCTTAAAAGTCTCTCCATTCGCCATTTCATTTACCGCATCATGCATACCCTGAATAATTGCGGGTGCTAAAGGTCTTGTTACATCACCAATACCCAATCTTATTATTTTTGCATCGGGGTTTTCCCCTTTAAATTTGTTGACCCTTTTTGCGATTTCTGAAAAGAGATAGCTACCTTGAAGTTTTAAATAATTCTCATTAATAAACGCCATCCTATACTCTCCCCTTCTATAAATTTATTTTATATGTCTATTTCACCTTCAAAGACCTTTACAGCCGGTCCCGTCATATAGACATGATTATCTTTTTCGTTCCATTCAATTAAAAGCTCTCCCCCTAAAAGCCTAACCACGGCTTTTCTTTCACTTAACCCATTTAAAGCACTGGCTACAAGTACAGCACATGCACCCGTCCCGCATGCGAGGGTTTCACCCGCTCCCCTTTCCCACACTCTCATTTTCAAGGTTTCCCTATCAATTACTTGGACGAATTCGGAATTTGTCCTTTTGGGGAATATTTCATGGTTTTCCATCTTCGGTCCGATTTTTTCAAGCGGGAAAGATTCAACATCATCTATAAAAGTCACAGCATGAGGATTTCCCATAGATACACATGTCACTTTAAATTCCCTGTCACCTATAATAACAGGCTCCGATTTAAAAATCTCTTTTTTACTTATTACAGGTATTTTCTCAGGCTCTAGTATTGGCTCCCCCATATCAACTCGTACTAACTCCACATTATCTTCCTTTATTGTAAGTTCAAGCGTTTTTATCCCCGCTAGAGTTTCTATATTCAAAATTTCTTTTCGCATCAGATCATTGTCGTAAACATATTTTCCAACACATCTAATTGCATTTCCACACATTTCGGCCTCTGAGCCATCGGAATTAAACATCCTCATCCTAAAATCTGCTTTATTGGAGGGCATTATCAAAACTAAACCATCAGATCCAATACCAAAATGTCTGTCACTTATTGCTTTTGCAAGCCTTGAGGGGTCGTTTATTGTTTCCTCAAAACAATCTATATACACATAGTCGTTGCCCAAACCATGCATCTTGGTAAACCTCATACCGTATCCTCCTTAAGGTA
This sequence comes from Clostridium sp., assembly GCA_012798835.1. Classification (GTDB taxonomy): domain Bacteria; phylum Bacillota; class Clostridia; order Acetivibrionales; family Acetivibrionaceae; genus Hungateiclostridium. The sequence goes on along the minus strand of JAAZML010000098.1, from coordinate 2,069 downwards.
ATTTTCACTCTGATCTTCTTACATTATAGCATACCTTTTTTTCATAGCAAGTAAGCAAAAATAAATTTTCAGCTAATTAAGTTATAGAATATATAGAATAAATAGAAGTTTTATGAATTTATTATTTGTTTTTGATACAAAATATAATTAGGTAAAATTAGAATATTAACAACAGGTGCCCACAAAAAGTTTTGTTTTGACACGCCATGTTCTCGAAATTTGCGAAAGGATGAGCAACGAAATGAAGGTCTTGATAATAATTCCTGCTTATAACGAGGAATCTACTATAGGAAATGTTATAAGGCAGATTTATGCCAAAATGCCCGATGCAGACGTAATAGTCATAAACGATGGTTCGGACGATAATACATTAAAATATGCCCGTTCCGCAGGTGCTAAGGTTATAGATCTACCATACAACCTAGGTATTGGCGGTGCTATGCAAACCGGTTACATTTATGCTAAAGATAATGACTATGATGTGGCCGTTCAGGTGGATGCTGATGGCCAGCATGATCCAGCTTATATACAAGATCTATTAAAACCCATTTGCAGCCACGAAGCCGATGTAGTAGTCGGGTCAAGATATATAAGCAAAACAAATTACAAATCCTCCATGCCAAGAAGGATCGGAATGATATTTTTCTCCTTTTTTGTGAGCATACTAATCAATCAAAAATTTAGGGATACAACCTCCGGGTTTCGGGCTGTAAATAGGAAAGTAATACATTATTTTTCCGACCATTATCCAGTGGATTACCCCGAGGTTGATGTCCTGTTGAGACTTAAAAAAAGAAATTTCAAGATAGTCGAGCTTCCTGTGGAAATGCATAAACGCCAGGGGGGAAAATCGTCTATTACCACCCTGCGCTCGTTATATTACTTTTTAAAGGTTAGCCTTTGTCTTGCGATTGGCATATTAAAATCCCCGGGAGAATAGAAAGGGTGCTTAAATGAAGATAAGTTTTTACTCCATATCCCTGATTTTTAGCATATTCTTTTTGCTTGTTGTCGTTGAGCTTGTAAGAAAAAACAAACTCCAAGAGCGTTATTCCTTGTTTTGGATCGCCATAGGTGTTGTTTCGCTTATGCTTTCTGGTACAGGTTCTATCCTAGATAATTTGTCCAGGAAATTCAACATAAAGAACTTCCCCACCTTGTTTTTTTTAGTAGCCTTATTATTCCTTATAGCCTACACCCTTAATATAACTGTTGTTATATCTAAACAAAATGAAAAAATAATACGCCTTACTCAGGAGTTGTCCCTTTTAAAGCAAAAAATGTCGGATAAAGGGTAGTTGGCTAGGGATCTATCTTATTGCTTATTGCTCATGATGCTGTTATAATATACACATATCTTAACATACGTTTTTTCGAGGCTTATTAACAAAAAAAGCATGTTCTCATGCCAGCGCTTTTTAGTGGGAGTAGTATACATGTGCGAATTCCTTATTTCAGTTGCAATTCCCGTTTATAACGAGGAAGAGCAGATATTCAGCAATATCAATGAAATACATAAAATTTTAAACCAAAACAATATTAATCATGAATTCATTTTGGTTGATGATGGTTCTGGGGATGAAACTTGGGAAGAAATCCAAAGGTTATCTTTGTTTCTTCCCAAGGTAAAGGCATTGCGTTTAAGTCGCAACTTTGGTAAAGAGGCAGCTCTTTGCGCTGCTTTGGATACGGTCAAAGGCGACGCCTGCATTATAATGGATGCAGATCTTCAACATCCGCCGGGAATTATACCTGAAATGGTAAGGCTTTGGCATGAAAAAAACTATGATGTTGTCGAAGGTGTAAAAACAAGTCGCGGAAAGGAAAACACCCCAAATAGACTGGGGGCCCTGCTTTTTTATTCAATACTAAAAAAAGTTTCGGGCTTTGATCTTAATGGAGCATCCGATTTTAAGCTTATGGATCGAAGAGTTATAGATTCCTGGGGACAACTAAAAGAAAGTAACACATTTTTTCGTGGTATGTCTGCATGGCTTGGATATAAACGCATTTCTGTCCCCTTTGGGGTGGCAAACAGAGAGGTTGGCAAATCGAAATGGTCGTTGGTG
>JAAZML010000035.1 GCA_012798835.1 Clostridium sp. | reverse complement strand
TCAACGTTGGGCTGTTTTGGTGTTTCAGAGTCCATATACTCCAAAGTGAAGATTAGGCGCTCTCCGTCCGGGCGTAATCGGAAACCTTCCGCATCTTTCTTATCTAAGCCCATCTCATCCAACAGGGCATTGGCTCTGTCTGGGTCGTATTCTGCATATGCTGTGGCATATTCAGGCTTGAAGTATCGACTGGTAGAGACTACTGTAAACTGACTAGGTGTTCCTTGACCGTGATAGATCAGCTCATTGATCTCTTCTCGGTCGATGGCCAATGATAGGGCCTGGCGGAATCTATTATCAGCAAATATCTCCCGCAGTACTGGATCATTATGGGTCATGTTGAACTGATAGATGACCTCGTTTAATGCACTCTTCCACAGTTCTACACGGTAGTTGCCTTCATCTTCATATCTTCTCAGCACTGGGTAGTCTCGGATATCGCTCTCAAAACCAGCGAAGTCCAAGGCGCCACTGATAATCATACCGTTTAGCACTTCACGGTTACTGACAATCTGGCAATCGATTCTATCTATATACGGAAGCTGATTGCCTTCGGTATCCACTTTCCAGAAGTATGGATTCCGCACCCATTGGCGACGATCGGAACTAACTCGCTCTAGCACATATGGACCGACGGTAGGCAGCTCGGTAGTCAGCGGTGCCAAGGCAACCCTCAGTGATTTGGCTGCGAACAACTCATACCATTCGACCAGGTTTTCCTCTGCAGCCATGGCTTTCAAGTCTTCTTCAGGGACATAATGAACGTGGAACTGCTTTAGGTAATGCTTTGGCAAAACGCTGTATGCGAAATTATGCACCAATTGGTTAATGAAAAACGGTTTTGGTGAGGCGAAGATGAACTGGAAGGTATAGTCATCAATGACATTCAGCTCCATGACTGGTCCAGTTGCTCCATCGGCTCGCCAGACATGGCCGATTATTGGCGTCAGGTCTTCGTTGTGTAGCACATCTTCATACCAAAACTGAATATCTTCCGATGTAAAGGGGTGACCATCGGACCACTTCATTCCTTCTCGGAGGTAGAAAGTAAAAGTTGTCTTGTCCTCGGAGACTTCAAAATCTCTGACCATGTGAGGGACAATATCATCGACCTGTAACGTAGGTTGAACCAGGGTGGCATAGATCCCCATCATCATGTGGTCATCTCCCCAGCCCGTTGCTCGGGTACTTGCCACACGGGCTGTTCCCCCATATTTGCCGATTCTGTCTACTGGTTCTACCACGAGGGGAGTCTTAGGCAGTCTTTGTTCCACTGGTGGTAGTATACCGGCTTCCACTTGCTCCTTTAGCATAGGAGCCTCGTTGAAAGTCATTGCCAAGGCGGTGGAACTGAAGATTAAGAGTAATCCCATAGCTAGAAGCAGAGTTCGATTTCTCACCTTAAGCATAGATCGTCCTCCTCTTTATTGATCTGTGAGATACGGAACAAAGATTGGGCAGGTAGGATATTGACTTATCTCGCATTATCACCCCTTTTCAAACACATTTATGTTATCACTGGAACAAATTCTATATCAGTGCTTCCACGCATATCTACTAATTCCTTCTTTCACGGGGTTTTCTGTCAAAGTTAGGAAGAAATTAACGTTTATGGACGTCCAGATAGGCTGGGATAGAGAAGACCCTATTGATAGAATGGCCGCTTTAACCTCGGTGTGAAGGGCATAGTGTACAGGGATGTGTTGTCTATGGACGACGGCAGAGCCAAATAGGTGAATAGTGAAGAAGGATTAGACTATTGCTCTCTAGAACACATTATAATAGTTGTTCTGTCGAACAAAAGGGCTTGCTCTATGCTTTAGGTAGATTGCTGAGTGATATCACGATACTGTGAG
>JAAZML010000065.1 GCA_012798835.1 Clostridium sp. | reverse complement strand
GACTTGTAATCAGCAGGTCGGGGGTTCAAATCCGTCCACCAGCTCCAAAATCCCGCAATGATATCGTTGCGGGATTTTAGTATATGTAACATTTTAATTTGCTGATCGCTCGTATTAAAGACACAGACGGCCAAGTCGGGGGCTATATCCCGCTTTGTGGATTATTGCGATATTTGCGTGGGATATTCCACATAAGCACAAGGGCTGCTGCTATCAGCAATGAAGAAAACACAAACACACTCTTTTGGTTATTGCTGACAAGATGCCCAAGACCCGGAGGAGCTAGTTTGCCCATAATAACGCTGGTGCAGTTAAATGCACAGTGGGTTAATATGGGGGCCCATATTGAATTTGTTTTGTAGACAATGATACCTAGAATAACGCCGAAAAAGGCTGCATATACCCCTTGCACGATATTCATATGATAGATTCCAAAAAGAAGCGCTTGGATAACTATAGTTACCGTAACAGATGAAATTTTCCTCAGCTCACTATAAACTAAACCCCTAAAGATTATTTCTTCTATAAATGGTGCGACAATACCCACAGCTATAATGATTAGTATAATATTGCCGCTTAATAATGAATTTATTAGTGGATCATGGCTTTCTAGAAGTTTATCAATTGAAATTAGACTTCTTATAATATCGATCGCAGATTCCACAAAGAAATTTGTAAAGACCCCCAGAATAAGGGCAATGCCTAGGCTTAAAAAACCGGTGCTTTTTATTTTGCATACCTTAAAAGGATTTTGCTTGCGGGCTTTTAAAATAAAATAGTATAGCGGGAGGCTAAGGGGTGCTGAAATAAGCAGGGAAGGTATGGCTACCTTACCTACCAGAATCGGCAGGAGTCCCTCGATCGTGCCCACTGCATTGCTGGAAGTGAGCATGTAGATGGCAAGCAGTATAATCATCATGACCATTGTCACTAAAAACTGCACCGAAAAATACACAAGAAGGTAAAGCATTATAAAACCCAAGGGTTTTAATAAAAGTTTCAGATGTTTTTGGAAATTAGAAAACAATCTGCTCATAAAATTTCTCCTTAAATCGATTTTATTTAAATTCCTAAACACTAATTTATATATAGAAGGATTTTGGGAATTTATACCCTTATTATAATATAGAACTACGGAAAATACCATTTTTTTAATCCAAAACCATGGGAGAAAAAAAGGATTTATTCATATCACCCACGAATTATATAGTATAGGGGTGGGGAAAATGATAATAAATACAGATATTACCATTGCATACAAGTGTTCATCCTGTGGTACATTCCAGTTCGCTAACACATCACTTTTTAAGGCAATATCCCAAAGACAAATCCATATCCGATGCAAATGTAAGGGCTCTAACCTGACCATAAAAAAAGAAAGATTTTTAGGGTGTAGGGCAATTGTTCCCTGCATAGGTTGTGGTAGGAAGCATTCCTATTCTCTTGATACAAAAATATTTACATCATCCAAAGTCGCAGTGTTAAACTGTCCTGAAACAGGTATAACACAGTGCTTTATTGGCAAAGATCAGGAGGTAAGAAGGTGGGTGGACAACTTAGAAAGGGAATTTGACGAGATAATAAACACTTTAGGCTATGATAATTATTTTGCGAATACGCAGGTTATGTTTGATACATTAAATATGATCCATGATATAGCCGAAAAAGGTAATTTATTTTGTGAATGTGGCAATAATGATATTGAATTATTATTATTTTCTGATAGAATTTATTTAAGGTGCAGAAAATGTTCTGCCCAGAGGATGTTTTATGCATTCTCAAACCAGCATCTAAAAGACAACCTAAAGATGGGAAGCATACTCCTTTTCAAAAAACAGAGGGGAATGGATATGCCCAGGTATTAGGATGTTTTAGAGAAAACAAAATAATTTTGGAGTTTTTAATACAAATTTGTAATTTGGACTGGACAGTTAGATAAATATGGTATATTATTGTTATGAGCCATACAACAGATAAGGATTATAAAGACTGATTGTGGTACATATTAAAAAGCATAATATATACTGCTTTGGCTGCGAATTAGAATATAAATATAAAAGCGAGCCTAGGGTATCACAAGTATCCAATACATGGTTCGGTGATTTATTTTTGGGGAAACATTATGGTATGCTAGACTATTTGCAATAACCATATCCGTATTGCACAAGTTCCAATTAGGCATTATTGAATTCCGTCGAATATGGACGGGAGATAAAAATGATCAATCTTAGCACGAATGTGCTTTTGCCATACTCTGGTAGAGAGATGTATAATTGACAAGTGCAACCCGTACTGATATAATGTTTATTGTATATAGTTGTGTTCAAAAATTCTCCTCGTACGTATTAGCCTTTCTGAATACAAAGGTTTTGCTTACATTATCTAATTAAATAAACTCCCTATTAGTATGGAAATATATATTATCTATAAACAAGGTGGTGTGATATGGAGGACATTAAGCTCAAAGATAAGACGCTTGAGGATTTAAGGTATATTGCAAAAATGATGGGCATAAAAAAGATTACCAAGTATAGGAAGGGCGAGCTTATTGAAAAAATTTATGAAATGGGCAGTGGCGACAGTGACGAACTGACCGATATACAAAACAGGTCTTTGGACTTAATTGACAATGTCAAAGGAAAAGAGGATGGCAGGGAAAAGGGAGATGACTTACCCGGCAAAAAGGAATCTATTGCATTAGAGGAGCAGAAAAGGGAGTCTGAAAAAACTAAAGCCGTCCAGCAGGAGAATAGAGAAAAGAAGGCAGTGAGTGGTGAAAAATCTGAACCTGAAAAAAGAAAATATCCCACCAGACAAAATGCCCCTTCAAAGGTTACAGCAAACAAAAACCAAAATAATTCTCAAGAAAGTCCAGCGGTATCAGGAAACGCTCCGGAAAGGACAAGGGGCGAAAGAAGGGTACATGATCAAAAAAAGGAAAACGATAAACAACCTAATGGTTTTGAAAAAATAGAAAGCGATGATCCCGTAGAAGGAGTTTTGGAGGTTTTACCCGACGGATATGGATTTCTCAGAAGTGATAACTATCTTTCTGGTCCTAAAGATGTGTACGTATCGCCTTCCCAAATAAGGCGTTTCAATCTCAAAACGGGGGACAAGATCAAAGGAAAGGGTCGCATACCAAAGGAAGGCGAAAAATTCCAGGCACTGCTTTATGTTCAAACGGTTAATGGAGATTTGCCTGAAACTGCAGTAAAGAGGATATCATTTGAATATTTAACGCCTATTTATCCCAACAAAAGAATTACACTAGAGACGTTCCCAAAAGAACTATCCACTAGGCTAATTGATTTAATTGCTCCGATAGGCAAAGGCCAAAGGGGAATGATTGTTTCGCCCCCTAAGGCGGGGAAAACAGTGCTTTTGAAAAAGATTGCAAATGCTATTACGACCAATTATCCGGAGATGGAACTTATAGTGCTCCTTATAGACGAAAGGCCGGAGGAAGTCACTGATATGCAGCGTTCCATTAATGGGGAGGTAATTTACTCCACCTTTGACGAGGTACCGGAGCATCATATAAAGGTTGCAGAAATGGTATTAGAGAGAGCACAAAGGCTGGTCGAGCAAAAAAAGGATGTTGTGGTGCTTTTAGATAGTATCACAAGACTTGCCAGGGCATACAACCTTACAATACCGCCAACAGGAAGGACCTTATCGGGAGGACTCGATCCCGGTGCACTTCACAAGCCAAAAAGGTTTTTTGGAGCAGCAAGGAATATCGAAAACGGAGGAAGCCTTACAATCATGGCTACTGCACTTATAGAGACAGGAAGCAGGATGGATGATGTTATATTTGAGGAGTTTAAAGGAACGGGCAATATGGAACTCCATCTTGATAGGAAGCTTTCCGAGAAGAGAATATTCCCTGCGGTGGACATAAACAAATCAGGTACAAGAAGAGAAGAGCTACTTCTTGAAGCAAAAGAGCTGGAGGGTATTTGGGCGATTAGAAAGGCTATGGGCAATATGGGTACCGCTGAGGTTACCGAGATGCTTATTAATAGATTAGTGCAAACCAAGGATAATACCGAGTTTGTAAGAAGTATAAATATTGCGTTTGTCGAAAAATAGGCCTTGCATGGAAACGTTATTTATGTTAAAATATCATTTGCGTTTTAGTAAACATTAAACCGCAAAGTAGTGCAATAAATTATAGAACGCATCGAAAATATATTATAAATGTGATTTATGAAAGAAGGTGAAAGTGATGAAACAAGGTATTCATCCCAAATTCCAAAGAGTAGTTATAAAATGTGCATGCGGTACAACCTATGAGGCAGGATCAACTAGGGAAAACATACGTGTTGATATTTGCTCTAACTGTCATCCCTTCTTCACAGGAAAACAGAAGCTAGTAGATACCGGCGGACGTGTTGATAAATTCAGAAAGAGATTTGGTATTGTTGATAAGTAAAAAATGCAAACAAAATAGGGTATAAGCACTCATGCGTTAAAATTGGAAGATCGTTAAGAACTTCCAATTTTAATAATTTACCCGAACAAGCCAAAATTTTATACCCTTATTGTTCCATCCTAGATCCCAGGGAACCCTATATCTATCAGTGTTGTGGCTGTTTACCAAGGCATAGCCCTTTGAGTCCTCACCTGTAACAACGGATATATGGGCGATTTTGCCTTTTCTTTCATAAGCAATATAATCCCCGGGAAGTAGTTTAAAGGAGGCTTTAAAAACTTGACTGTAGCTTCCTTTTGCGATTAGGGAGCCCCTTCCGCTATAGAGCATAAAGCTGTTGAACCCTTGGGCACTTACCCATGCTCTGCTACCATCCTTTTCATATCTCCACTCACCAGTTTGCCTAAATTTCCCTCCCTCAAATAAGGTCTGGGATACAAAATTTGTACAATCCCCCCCTATGGGATTATAGTCCTTATATTTTTTGTTATAGGAAAATCCTTGTGAGCCATCGGAGGCGGCACCGCAATAAAGATCCGCATAACCTATTACACCCTTCCGCCGTTTGTTAGTGTTCTCTATGCTCTTTGGTTTTGAGTCTAGAATATATTTTTTGTATTCGTCTTTTTTTTCATTATCCAGATCCAAAGAATCCGCAAAGGGATCGGTATACCATTCCTTCGAAATGAGCCATTTGCCCCCAAGGCTGTCAACGTTTAATGAGTGGTACGTCCCTATTCTAAAAAAGTTTTTTGTTCCGGGCTGGTTTACATAATTATAATGATACTCTGTTGAGGCAAGAAAATTAAACAAATAACCGCAATCCCTTTCCTTTACATAACGAATCTTAATTTTAGTTTTTATATCGGTGAACTCAATCCCCTGCTTGTTTGCCCAGGAATGAAGGTATTCCATTTTTATTGCTTGATGTTCGTAGGCCCATGTTCCAAGTTTAGTCTTTTTATTATAAAGCGATGCTATCATATCAAGGTTGTCATCTAAAAAGGCCCTATTTCTGATTTTAAAAATATCCTCTAATAAGGTCATATGTTCTTCGTTGACCGATATGCTTGAAAGCACTGGGGAAATATTGTAGGCCACTTGACTAAAGGCCAAAATAATGGTAATAAGTATAATGCTTAAAAGCACGGATCTTTTGAAGGTTACAAATACAAACATCACATTTCTCCTTGAATTTTATTTTCTGCGCACATCTTACAATATTCCGAACTGATCCAAAACATTTATTGAAAACATATATTTATAGAATTATATGAAGATGGGCACTGCGAAATTATAAAGAATGACTAAATATGTTTTTATTTAATCAGGTTTTGCATATAATACTGTACTGTAATGGGTGTGCCGGTGGTAAATGTTACGAAAATTTATGAATGGGCCTGTATTCTTTAATGCTGTTGTATACCTTAAATAATTATGTTAAAGTTATTACATCCAGATATTTTGCAGTTTTGTATTTAAATTTTACGGGGGGCTCATTAGTGTTTTCAGGTTTTAAAAAGGGGTTGAAAATTTTTATGATATTATTGGTTTTATGTTTTTTGGCCGTAGTATATATGTTTATTGAGCCCTATTGGTTCAAGACAAAGTACATAAACCTTGAAAGCGAAAACATACCCGATTCCTTCGATGGCAAGAAAATTGTCTTTGTTGCAGATATTCATTATGGTGAATTTTTCCCCCAGGAAAGGCTAATGGATCTGGTCGAGAGAATAAACGCCCTAAAACCCGATATTATATTTATGGCGGGCGATTTTATTGGCAGGGGCAGACAAAATATAGAACCATGCTTTAACGGTCTTAAAAATCTCAAAGCACCGCTGGGAAAGTATGCGGTCTTGGGGAACCACGATTATTATAACAAGGGCAAAACCATGAAGGAGCCCATGAAAAAAGCAGATATAAAAGATCTTAGCAACAAAGGAGTATGGATTAGATCCGGAGACGGAAGGATAAAGGTGGGTGGGGTTGAGGATTTGTATCAAAAGGTTCAACTTATAGAACCCACTATAAATGATGTGACAGAAGATGATTTTGTTATTTTGCTTTCCCATAATCCCGACTATGCCGAGCAAATACAAACCGATAAAGTGGATATTGTTTTGAGCGGTCATACCCATGGGGGGCAAGTTACCTTTTTTGGTTTGTGGGCTCCCCGTATTCCCTCCGAATATGGTCAAAAATATAGGCGGGGTATGGTGGAAGCACCAAATACCAAGGTTTATGTTACAACCGGCATCGGATGTACCGGAATTCCGATGAGGTTTTTTGCAAGACCTCAAATTTGCGTAATAAAGTTGGTCAAAACGCCTAAAGTAAGAGAATAATCGCTATTTTTCATACCCCCTGAATAATTCAAAAGACAGTGTCATACATTTTAGGTGGGGTGAAAAAAGATGAAAAGATATCGGTTGGGTGTTATATATTTGACGGTTTTCACATGTGCATTGGCTACTATTATGTATGTTAGAACCCGGCAAGGGCATGAAAAACTTCCCACAAAGGAGTCCAGTGTTTCTTTTATGGAAGGCGATTTATACCGGGATAAAGAACAAATCCTTTTAAGGTTTGTACAAACCAATCTGACTGACCCTAGCGGGGGAATCGTTACAAATACATGCACAAAAAACGGCGATTCCAGTATCCTATCAGAATCTATAGGTCTCATTCTATATTATAGCCTCATAAAAGATGATAAAAATTTATTTGAAAGCGGGTACCAATATCTCAAATCCCGGCTCTTGACGGAAGATTCGTATATAAAGTGGAAAACGGGAGGGGATATAACATGTAATGCATCTATAGATGATCTGCGGATTATTAGTGCACTTTTTCGGGCCCATGAGAGATGGGGGGATGACAAGTATCTTCAAACTGCGCTAATCAGCCAGCAAAGGATATATGAACAGCAGGTTTTAGACGGCAAACTACATCAGTTATACGATTGGAAATATGATAAGACAAACGCCGCAACACCGCTGTGTTATCTAAACCTAGGCGCGTTAAGGGAATTAGGTGTATACAACAAAGACTGGGTAAAGGTATATAACGAAAGCTTGGATATTGTTGAGGGGGGAAGGATTGGGGATACTCCCTTTTTCTATAAACATTATAATTTTGAAACGGAGGAATATTTCTTTGACGAGGAATATGTCAAAGGTGACAAGGAAAATGTTTGTGTAAATCTTTTATATACCCTATGTACTGCAATTAATGTAAAGAGATCTAATGTTTTTTATGGAAAACCTGCAAAACAGAGCACATTTCCCATATATGCATTTAATGATCAGGATGGTGTTTTTGCTGCCAGGGCAAATTATTTCGGACAGTTAAAGGGCGGTGAAAGTGAATATCGCAGTACAGCCTGTGCGGATGCACTTTTACCATGGCTAAAGGGGGAGATGGATAGCAAAAACCGATTGTATGCCTGGTATGAACCCTACAGCCAAAGGGTCGCATCCCCGATGGAGAGTACAGCAATCTATGCACTTGCGGCGATATATGCAAATTTATGCGATGAAAAGCAGCTGGAAAAAAGGCTGTTAGATAGGATGCTCGAATTTATGGTAAGCGATGAGGAATTGCACTGCTACGGGGGTTTTGGGGATCTCGAAACGGAGGAGTTTTATTCCTTTGATAATCTAACCGCTCTGCTGGCTTTGGCACTGACAAAATAAATACTTTAGCACCAACGATAGATATGTGAAACGAAAATGTAGTAATAATATTAGCATATATGGCAATAATAGTATTGGCATAAGGTTTAATGTAAAAGCAGGAGACAGGGTATGTTTATGGGTAAGAATTCAAATCTTTGGCATAAACATTTTACAAAACAGGATATGCCCTATAGAACATGGACTTGGGCATATTGCAGCGGGATATGTGGATAAGCGGATAAATCCCGCTGCAATATGCAAGAGGAACAACATCTTTGCAAAAGGTGACCTAAACCTAATGCCGAATTTTCGGCATTAGCGTTGGCATCCCTTTGAAAGAATGGTACGGGCAGGTTTGTTGGTAATATGATTTGTGCATAGGTGCTGCGAAGGAAGCTTGCGAAGATGAGGCAATTGTTCGAAGCTTTTTGTTCTGAAACGAAGTAGACGACCTATAAAGAATATTTAGCATATAGTTTCGATATTGTATGGATTTGTAAAGGGGTCTACTGAACAAAATCTATAAAAGTTCTATCGACCCATTTTATATAATCCTCCTCAATAAAGATTAAAACCTCGTTATCCTGCCATGAGAGTACTACTACATCGCTGTCAAAATACTTAACTTTTTTTCCTGTGTATAGCATTTCGTACCTCCCGTATTTAATAGTCGATACTAAGTCTAATATACATATCGGTATTAGAAATATTTACTTGAGGGTATTTTTATGCTATATATTTTTCAATAAACTTACATAGTAACGGTTATATATTCTCCACAGGAAACACATCTATTATGTTAAGAATATATCTCTTCATAAAAATTAAATCCAGCGTGTCTATAAGACCATTTCCGTCGACATCGGCAGCTACCTTTGCATCGGGTGAAGGAAAGCTTGATATTTGTTTTAGTATATATTTTTTCATAAGTGAAATATCAAGAGAATCAAAGGCACCATCTCCGTTTACATCACCATATTTAATCGTTGGTGTCGGGAGTACCGGGACATTATCTACTATAGAGTAGAATGCAGGCTTTGCTTTATACTTACCATCAAACAAGAGCGGATACCCCCCCAGCCAGCTTGTCGAATCCGTGACCCCCCAAAAGACCAGTGCGGTAATGTTCATCCCCTCATTTTTAAGATCGATAATCTTGGTTATAAACTGTTTGTAACGCTCGGCTTGCCTGTTAAGAGCCGACGAATTGTTATCGGGATTTTTGATATCCAGCTCAGTAAGCTGAATTTCAAGACCCAATTCATTATATTTTCTTATTGAAGTTTCTACCATATTAAGGTTCGGATAATCCATGGTCCAGTGGGATTGCATTCCCATACCATCGACCAAATTTTTGGATTTGAGCTCGGTTAGGATGTCAACAATAAAGTCACGCTTTCTGTCCTCGTATTCGTTATAATCATTGTAGAAAAGTTTGCAATCGGCCGGAGCATATTCTCTTGCGTATTCAAAGGATTTGACTATGAAATCCCTGCCCACCGTCTGCATCCACAAAGAATTACCAGATGTCTTGTAGTTGGAGCCCGGGTTGCGCATTCCAGTTGAAGTATTGGGATCAACAGCCTCATTTACAACATCCCATGCGTAAAAGTTTACTGTTGGATATTCAGTTTCTATGGTTTCCATTACATTTTTTATGTAGTTTTCAAGTCTTTGCAGCATAACTTCCTTAGATGCCCAGGGTGCCGAATCCTCCTGTGAAAAGTCTTCTTTGAAGAACCAATCCGGTGTTTGGTTGTGCCATACAAGGGTGTGACCCCTTACAGGAATATTATTATCTCTGGCAAAGTCAAGCTGTGTTTTGGCCAGCCTCAAGCTAACCTGAGGATTAACTTGATCGCCGGGGTTATCTTCCATATAGCTGATGGTGGCATTGTAGTCAAGTACACTGTCAGGTTTTAATTCGTTGCCCAAAGTTAGACTATTATAATGCTTTAGTATAAGATCCTTGGAAGGCCTAGGCGCCAATTCGGATGCGGAGGCCGCACCGCCGACTCTAAAGTATCCTGCAAATACATCTTTGAGGCTTGGAATATCCGTTTCAATTTCGGGAAGGTTTGCAGGTGTGGCTGTAAAATCGTCAATATAAAAATCCATTAAATCCTGATCGCTGGGGGAATCTTTATATTCAGTTTCAACATATATCTGAACATCTTGGGCATCTAGAGGAACGGTAAGCTGTCCTTCTAAAAGAGTCCAAACCCCTTTGTTTACGGTGGATGTTTTTAAATTTGTATATACATCTTCTGCACCATTATTAAATTGGAGTTGCAGGCTAAAATTCTGCTGGTTTGGGTAAGAATTCCCTACAAATTTTATATATACGCCCAAAGTGTAGGTTTCTCCCAAGGATAAAAGGTCGGTTTTGTCGGCCATCGGGCCATTCCAGGTACCGGTACGGTCACTGACCTTTATGCAGCTTATTCCCGAATGTGCTTCCTCTGTGGTAAGCTCAACGGTTTCTGGTCCCCTGGGGCCCCAGCCGTTTAGTCCGGATTCAAAATCGTCATGGATAAGACTTGCGGCATTGACTTTCGGTATCGGTATAAAATTTGTACCGATTATGGCGGCCAATAATGCCAGAACCGCCATGAGGGTAGTTGCTCTTTTCCTTATCATAATACCTCCTGATTTTATAAATATTCATAATGTCTTGAATGAACGAATAAGGATACATATGCGTCCATTTGTTACATTATAATCAATGTTTTTTTATGTCTTGACAGGCTTGTAAGGCCTATCTACACCTATTATTATATAATAGTTCGGAATGTAATTCTACTTTGGTTCGTATTTGAGTATTTACATCTTTCAAAACTCACAACAAGCAATATTTGCCTGATGGGAATTTGACTCGAATTTTATTGAAAAGGTTGTTGAATTAATGTATAATGGTATGTAAGTCGGTGTCAATATTCTTTTTCGACACTTATGACGAACAAAGTAGTTCTTGTTCCATTAACTGCTTTTCTTATTACTGTCCCTTTACAAAACCTATCATCCAATATGTATTTTTTTAGGTGGGTGAAATAGCTGTAAAATATTATTGTTTGACTATTAGGGTCGAAGGTAGTAAATTAGGTGTTAGGTCCCATCAAGTTCATAGGTTTTACTATTTACTAAACCTGGAGGAGGTCACGGTTATGAAAATGGAGAAGAAGGAAGTAGAGGGTATAAATGTTGTAAAACTTACTGGCCAGATTAGGATTTCAACTCAAAACGAATTCAAAGATTTATTAGATGACGTTGCAAAGGAAAACGAAGGTAAGACCGCAGTAATCAGTCTAGACGGTGTCGTGTATATGAACAGTGCCGGTTTGGGTATTATGATTGATACCTACAAGAAGTTTAAGGAAAAGAAAGGCCGGATGGTGCTATGCAACTTAACACCGGATATATCAAAGCTATTTGAAGTTACGAGGCTCAACCGATTTTTGGAAATTTATGATTCTGAAAAGGAAGCATTGAGCAGTTTATAATATCAATATAATTAAAGTACTTGGATATTTTAAAACATCTGCTTTAAAAAGACAAATATTTATGAATATGGTTAACTATGTCTTGTTTGAATGTGTTTTTTTTTAATGTTTAGGGGGGGATTAACATGGCAAGATATTCAAAAGAGGATATAATAAAGACAGCCAGGGAGAAGGGCGTAAAATTTATCCGACTACAATTTACAGACATATTTGGAATATTGAAGAATGTAGCTATTACTATTGAACAGTTGGAAAAAGCCCTTGACAATAAGTGTATGTTCGATGGTTCGTCGATCGAGGGTTTTGCAAGAATAGAAGAATCCGATATGTATTTAAGACCCGATCCGGATACATTTGTAATTTTCCCATGGAGACCCAATGCAGGTAAGATTGCAAGACTTATATGTGATGTCTATAATCCTGATGGTACGCCTTTTAAGGGGGATCCCAGGTATGTGCTAAGAAGAGCTTTAAAAAAGGCTGAAGATATGGGATACGAGGGTTTTAACGTAGGACCGGAATGTGAATTTTTCTTATTTCAGCTAAATGCGGAGGGGAAGCCCACCTTAATAACCCACGATAACGGGGGATATTTTGATTTAGGTCCGGTCGATCTTGGGGAAGATGCCAGGAGAGACGTGTGTCTTGCTCTTGAGGAAATGGGGTTTGAAATTGAAACATCCCATCATGAAGTTGCCCCGGGACAGCATGAAATTGATTTTAAATATAGCGATGCACTAAATACAGCAGATGCAGTTTTGACGTTTAAGCTTGTGGTAAAAACAGTTGCCCAAAGGCATGGACTTCATGCCACCTTCATGCCAAAGCCTATACATGGAATCAGCGGCTCGGGTATGCACATAAACATATCTCTTATCAAAAATGGAAAGAACGCCTTTTATGATAAGGAGGGCTCACTAGAACTAAGTAAAGAGGCCTATTGGTTTATGGGAGGCGTCATAAAGCATATCAGGGCACTTACATCATTGACAAATCCGATTGTTAACTCATATAAAAGGCTGGTACCGGGTTATGAGGCACCTGTGTATATTGCGTGGTCGGCAAAAAACAGAAGTCCCCTGGTTAGGATTCCGGCGGCAAGGGGAGAGGCTACAAGACTTGAGCTTAGATGCCCTGATCCGGCCTGCAATCCATATTTAGCTTTGGCAGCCATATTAACGGCCGGGCTTGATGGCATCGAGAATAAAATAGATCCCCCTCCATCGACCGATACCAACATATTCGAATTGTGTAAAAGGGAAAGGGTGGATATGGGGATAGCATCTCTTCCAAAGAGTTTAAAAGAAGCGATAGAGGAGACCAAAAAAAGTGAACTTGTTAGGCAGATCTTGGGTGATCATGTCTTTGATAAATACATTTCCGCAAAAGAAAAAGAATGGAATGATTACAGGACGAGAGTGAGCCAGTGGGAGTTGGATAATTATCTAACAAAATATTAAATTTATTTGCGATATAGCGGTATTTTGATAATTATTATCCCATCATTTGCATATATACATTGTAGAGCATATCAGTTTTTTGTTACCGTCTGTATTTCAATATAAAAAGGGCGGAGGGTGTTGTGTATGCAAAAAAAAATACCGCTTATAGGGATTACTCCCGGGTTTGATTATGATGAAAACAAGATATACATAAATAAGGGATATTGCAAAGCTCTAGAATTATCTGGTGCCATGCCCTTTGTTCTCCCGGTAACGGAGAATGAGGAGATTTTCGCTCAGATGGTTGAGTACCTTGATGGGTTTCTCCTTTCGGGTTGCCCCGATGTAGATGCTGCATACTGGGGAGAATACAATAACAGGTATGGGGGTGCAATATCACCTTTTCGTGATAGGATGGAAATATTTATAGCAAGGCATGCAATGGCGAGAAATAAACCAGTTCTTGGAATATGCAGAGGTATGCAGGTTTTAAATATCGCAGCCGGCGGTACAATATACCAGGATATTTATTCCCAAATAAAAGATAGGGAATTGCTAAAACATTCGCAAGATGCACCTAAATGGTATCCGGTGCATAAAGTTAAAATTAAAGAGGGAACAAAGCTCTATCATGCACACGGCCTATCTTCACTACGGGTGAATTCGTTTCATCATCAGGCAGTTAAGGATGTGGCGGATGGTTTTATCGTGGCCGCTGTATCCGAGGATGGAATAGTTGAATGTATCGAACACAAATCTGATAAATTTGCACTAGGGGTTCAATGGCACCCCGAGCTCTTGTGGGAAAGAAATCCTCAATTCTTAGAAATATTCAAAAAATTCGTATCTTATGCAGGATGAAGTCAATAATAATATCACATACATGGGAAAAGGATACTAATAAAGCAACAAACCGTTGCCCATATGTCGAATTCTACCATGTATCCCGTCGAATAACATACAGTTTTGTATTTGAATTGAAAATAATCATATGGTATGATAAATTAATATTAATAACATGAGAGGTTTCTTGGTATGGAGAATGCAGCTACGTTTTTTATTACCGTGTCATTACCGGAGCAATTTTTAATGGCGGTGTTTGCATGGTTGATTTTGGGCAGAACGGGAAAGGTAAGATTCCGAAATGTAATAATTTTGGGGATAACCAGTGCGGTTTTATTTATGTTAATAAAGACTTTTATTCCAGGTCTTATTTCGGTACTGCCGCAGGCAATTGTTTTCACTGCTTTGCTATGTGTTTTGTATAGACTTAACCTGATCGAAACCATTATCGGTTCACTAATGACTTTGCTAATTTTTGGTGCTATCCAGGGTACAGTCATTAATACGGTATTGCTTGTATCGGGTTGGTCGGAAAGGGATTTTAGTCAAAATATTTATTTGAGGATAGCCAGCGCGGCTCTCTACTTTATGATTATGACACTTATATGTTATGCGTTTTACAAAGCTAATATTAATATCGGCTACCTAAAACGAAAAAGCAAGGACAAGCTATATATTAGCAGAACTAGGTTTTTGGTTTTGCAGTTGACGTTTGGATACTTGAATTTGTTTATAATATATACACTATTTTTTAATAATATTAATATGCCCGATTCTATTTTAAACAAAGCCTTGGTTTTATTGTGTTTATTGTTGAATATAGTGTTTACGGTAATATTGATAAAAAGCGTGTTTAGGATGGGAGATGTCATCCAAAAAGAGGAGGAATTAAAAAGAAAATACGATGGCAGAGAAATTTTGCAGAATGTAAATTACATATCCTCGCTGATTGATTTAAAGGAATACGATGAGGTTAAAAAGTTTTTGGAATCAATGAAGGGGGATGTAAGCGATAAGCTGGTAGGCAATGAAGATCGCGCTAATAGAATAAAGCATTGAGCTTGTTCTATTAAATAAAAAAACGAGGAGATGTTGTTATGAAGGGGAAAGTATTAAAAATGGTATCAGCTGGATTGTTTGTGGTTGCTGCAATGGTGTCGAGTACGGCATCGTACTGGTTCCTTTACCAGCCAAGAGTACCCAAAGCATTGCAGAAATGATTTGATTTTAGGAATATGACATCTTCTACATGAGGACTTCATAGTGGAAAGTCTAAAAATTTAAAAAGACAGGTTATTTGCTACATATCAATATACTAATATTATTATGAGTTTGATTTTAGCACCTACCTTTAGGTGCGCCTCTTTCTGAAAAGAATTAAACTGTCATACGAAATTTGTTTAGGTCTTAAGATTAAATAAAAATTAGGGCTTTTTTTATGCCCATTTATAAAATATTTTAAAATAATCAACGACAAATCAGAAGGCAATATGTTGTTTTCTAATTTGTAATAAAAGTGCTATTTTCGCCGAAAGGGTTATAATTGTCAATGTCTTGCGGTATAATAATTTGCGTTTTTTCATATCTTAATATAGTAAACAGAAAATTTGACAACAAAAGCTGGTATGAAAGTGGGTTTTGGGTCAAACATTTTTCAAAAAAGTATACTGGATGTGATATATTGTGAGTGGTAAAAAAAAGCGCTATACAACGGAGCTTAACAAAAACGATAGGAAGGTTTTAGACAAGTATACTAAACGTTATACAAATTTTATTGAAAGCGGTACAGCTGGGGTGTCCTTGCATGGTAAGGAAGGGCATAATGTAAAACGCTGAACGCACAAAATAAAAATAGGCGTTCAGAGGGAAGTGTGTATGTTTTATTCGAGTTGGTGAAACTTCCCTTTTTAATTTTAGTTAAAGTACTTGATGTATCGGAAAATATTAAGTATAATGTACTAGGTGTCTTTATACTATAAAGATAGTAAATAAGACAGTGAACAAGTTAAGTTTCGGCCGTGCTAGATGGGGAGGTAGCGGAGCCCTGTACCTGCAATCCGCTATAGCAGGATTGAATTCCCGTTCTAGGCATGTTGATGTAAGGCCTGCCCCTTGTAAGTAACGATGAAGACTTGGTCCTGCGCAATGGGAACCTGCGAACCCCGTCAGGTTCGGAAGAAAGCAGCGGTAAGTAGAACTTCCTATGTGCCGCGGGGATACCTGGTCTGAGTAAACTGCATTGGTAACGCTTATATGGGCATGACAAAGATGGGTGTACGGCCGACTAATATATTTTATGCAGTTTTATTCTAGTTGACAATGTATATTTAAAAAGAATCCGTCGTCTTAGAGCTATTTAAAACTTAAATAGCTTTATTTTATATTGGGGGTGATAATTTTATGTCATATCTAGCGTTGTATAGAAAATGGAGGCCTTTGGTTTTTGAGGATATGGTTGAGCAGGAGCATGTCGTAGAAACCCTCAAAAACAGCATTATTTCCAAGCGTATAGCCCATGCATATCTATTTAGTGGTACCAGGGGGACGGGTAAGACCACAATGGCCAAAATATTTTCCAGGGCTGTAAATTGCACGGATCCTAAAAGTGCTGACCCATGCAATAAGTGTGAGATATGCACAGAAATTTTAAACGGAAGCCTCTTGGATGTTATTGAAATAGATGCGGCCTCCAATAACGGGGTTGAAAATATAAGGGATCTTAGGGACGAAGTTAAGTATATGCCTACAAAAGCAAAATATAAGGTTTATATTATAGATGAGGTTCATATGCTTTCAACAGGTGCATTTAATGCACTTCTTAAAACCTTGGAGGAGCCACCTTCCCATGTAATATTTATTCTTGCAACTACCGAATCTCACAAAATTCCCGCAACGATATTGTCAAGATGCCAAAGGTTTGATTTTAGGAGGATAACTGTTGAGAGTATCTCGAAAAGGGTGGAGCACATCGCCAAAGAAAGCGGAATCGACATAAAAGATGAAGCCTCAAGAATTATAGCAAAATTGTCTGATGGTGCACTAAGGGATGCGATAAGCATACTTGATCAATGTATATCCTCAGGTACCGCCAATGTAACTTATGAAGATGTTTTGAAGGTAACGGGGCTGGTTGCTGACACATTTATTTTTGAGGTCATCGACAAAATAGTAAATAGAGATGTCGGCGGAGTACTAAAAGCGGTTGATACACTTGTAATGGAAGGCAAGGATATCGCCCAATTTGCTTCGGAATTGGTGACACATTATAGAAATCTCCTTATTTGTGCCTCGGTGCCGGAGCCGGGAGAGATAATTGATGCGGGAGAGGATACAATTCAAAAAATGAAAGAACAGCTCGGCGGTCTAGAGCGTTTTGAAATTATGTCTAGCATAAAGGAGTTATCTTCCCTAGAGGGAACATTAAAATGGTCGGCGCACCCAAGAATTATGTTGGAGGCGGCTCTTATTAAGCTTTGTGAACGTAGGATAAGTGCCGGGGATTATGATATTTCCGAAAGAATTCAGATACTTGAAGAAAAAATAAATGAAATTATGTTAAATGGGGTTTATAACGCCAAGAATGTAAAGGATGCCAGCAAAAACGG
>JAAZML010000036.1 GCA_012798835.1 Clostridium sp. | reverse complement strand
TCTCCTAATTATTTACTTGTCTTGCCAACTATAATTATACTCTAAGTTACTTTAAATCTAGCCCACTAAATGTAAATTACAATGAAACACTCTTTAATATTACCCTGAATCGGTCTTAGAATCGGGAAATCTTTCAATGGTATACTCTCGAAGCTCTGTAGCTCTTATTTACCTTTTTAACATTTGGATTGACCCGATAGCATCGTCAATACCTTTTGCATTCACCAAAAAACCCATTGTCGAAATAATTGTAGTCTTAACATATATGTTTTTTCGGTAAATTAGCTAGATTGAAAATTGGGGATGCAAACTTCCACACCCCCCCAATTTAACCAGTTATTATTCTTACTTTTTATTAAAAGTATGGTTTATACACTGTTCCGCTATCACCCTACACTTTTATCCTAATATATCATGTCATCATGCCTTGTTCCCCGGATATTTATAACCATATTCCAAGGATCGTTGGGATTATATTTTTTGCTCCAACTACTTTGCGGATTGAGGGCACTCGATACCACCTTGTTGGCATGGCAATTTTCAAATTCATTAAAGTATACCCTTATAAAATAGTCCCCATCAGGTATGTTTTTACCGCCTATCTCTATCGGAGTTAAAAATTTTTCCAGCTTTGGATTTACGGTAAAGGTTATGGTGGTCTCTTCTGTGATCTTATGTATATCAGCAGATTTTACGTATTCCCTGTATTTTTTATCTAACCATGAACCTTGTGTGCCAGAATAGCTCCAGCCTTCAAGCATTTTCTTAAACAAATCGTTAGTGCCACCCAAAAGTGCATTCTCGTTGGCACTTCCATAGTCTCCCACTCCCGAAGGACCTGCATTGTATTTTAGTACTTCATCAGAGATTAGTTTTGTGCTTTTCGCAACGTTTATTGGGTAGGTATTTACCTTTTGACCCTTGGAATTTAATGTGGGAAGTTCTGCATTTACTTTAAAAGAGTTTATCACACTGTTTACGATGGCTTGATGTTCTGTTTGTTCTCCTCCCTTTTTGTAGATCTCGGTTCTTACCGTTGCGGTATACTGCCCATACGGAGCGTAGTTGTAACCGGACCTTAGGGGATACGGTAGGTTTTGAAGTACCTTATCGGTGGCAAATGGAGCATAGTCAAAGCTTTTTGTCCTTCCTTCTTTTGAAGCTTTTCTGTCCTTTGCAAAATGCTGTGCCATGGATTTATTAACCCCATAGGTTACCTGCACTGTATCCTTGTGCTGGAAAATCCTTTTGTATTTGCCGTCGGCCGGGGTAAGGCTTTTTATGTTTCCTCCGGCATCAACATTTTTCATATACCTTTGCACTGGTATTTCGTACCTGTTGCCCTCCCAATAAAGTTTTTTTACAAGGGCGTTTCCCGTACTTTCTTCCCCTTTTGCAATGTTTTGAAGCGGCATTTCCACCCCGTTATATACCTTTGCCTTTATTCTTAAAATTTCCGCCCCGCTGTCAAATTCCGCTCTTTTTGTGCCCCCCGCTTCCATCGGAGTCATCCCCTCGGCTGTCGGCACCATTGTTTTATATACATACCCTCTTGATATGCCCCCCCCGTATTCTTGACCAAATGCCTTTACCGCCGTTTCACCGTTGGGATGGTAAACTGCTCCCGGCGGATTATCTCCTAAAAACTCTCTCCCTGTCCTAAATTCGATTTTGGGGTGCAGGGAAACTGATGTGCTGTCGGCACCGGACGGGACATCCTTTAGATT
Organism: Clostridium sp.; assembly: GCA_012798835.1. Lineage (GTDB taxonomy): Bacteria > Bacillota > Clostridia > Acetivibrionales > Acetivibrionaceae > Hungateiclostridium. The sequence continues at coordinate 789 of JAAZML010000036.1, read as the reverse complement.
CACAGACCCAAAGACAAGTCCCAAAATATCCTGATCCTTCTTGCTAAAGTCTATATATGTACTTCCGCTCCATCTTATAAAGTCCGTCGGCCTTGAAAGAGTTGCCGAAACTTCGTTCCCCTTGTTGTACGCATGCAGGATCTCTTTCGTGTACTCGTCATAATCAAGTGTATACTCCGCAACAACGGGTCTTACATAAGATAGGGTTATTATTTTTTCTATTGTATCCGATACAATATCTCCATTTTTTATTTCCATTCGCCCATGAGCCTTGATTTTGATTTCGTTGTTCCCCTGCTTCAGCGACTTTACGGGGATTTTTAAAATTGTCCTGCTGTATATCCCCCGGTTTTCTTGAAGGATATTGAGCTTTTGGGCTTCCGTCATGCTTTTTATGCTGCCTGCGCCGTTTTGGATAACTATATCCATATCGCTTCCCGTTGTGAGGTTTTGCGCCTTGGTATCAAAGTTTACCCCAAAATCCAGCACATCGGAAAGGTAAATGTCTGCATTTTTATCGCCGTCCTTCCCAAAATTTAGCTCCGTATCTATGTATGCGGAAACTGTTGCGTCGTCTATAACCACATATTCCTCACTGCTGTTTTCATCCACGACAAATGTGTATTTGTCGGAGAGTCCCACTTCGGTACTTAGGTCCATGAGGGTGTCCGGGTGTATGTATATGTCCATATACCAGTAAGAACCGCCGGACTTTTGGTATATCGTCCCAAGGCCCCAGGAATATTGCGTCGGGGGCTGTGTGATTACTACACGATTGAACCAATAGAG
>JAAZML010000019.1 GCA_012798835.1 Clostridium sp. | reverse complement strand
TGCAAAGGATATATCCAATGGCGATATAATCGAGGTGGATTTTGATACAGGTCTTATTATCAACGTCACTACGGGCAGGGAGTATAAGGGCGTGCCCTTTCCCGAATTTATGCAGGAGATAATGGCATCGGAGGGTTTGGTGGGATATATAAGACATCAGACGGCGGGAGCATAGTATAAGACATCGGACGGTGAGAGTGCAATATAAGATACCAAACCGAGAAAGCAATAAATCCTGATCGGGGGATCAATATCATTTAACAAAATAGGAGGGAATTTATGTCTGAATTTAAAATAGCAGTACTTCCCGGGGATGGAATAGGCCCGGATATTATACAGCAGGCGATTCGCATAATTGAAGTCATTGGGGAAAAATATGATCATACATTTGTTTTAAAGGAGGCTTTGCTAGGGGGGGTAGCCATTGATTCTGCGGGTGTTCCCCTGCCCAGACAAACACTGGAGCTTTGCAAAACATGTGATGCGGTATTATTGGGGGCTGTGGGGGGAGAAAAGTGGGATGATCTTCCCGGCGATAAAAGGCCCGAAGCCGGGCTATTGGGAATCCGTGCAGGTCTGGGTCTTTACGCAAACTTAAGACCCGCAGTTATTTATCCCGCATTAAAGGAGGCATCACCCCTAAGGGTTGATATAGTAAAAGACGGTGTTGACATTATGGTTGTAAGAGAGCTTACAGGTGGTATGTATTTTGGAGATAAGGGCAGAGAGAGCACCGAAAATATGGGTGAGGCTGCCTACGATATCGAAAGATACAGCACCTACGAGGTGGAAAGGATCACAAGATTGGCCTTTGAAACGGCCATGAGACGCCGCAAAAAGCTCATGTCAGTGGATAAGGCAAATGTACTGGAAAGCTCAAGGCTCTGGCGGGAAGTAGTAAAAAGGGTATCTAAAGACTATCCCGAGGTGGAGTTATCGCATATGTATGTTGATAATGCCGCAATGCAGCTTATCCGAAATCCCCTTCAATTTGATGTTATAGTTACATCGAATATATTCGGTGATATACTTTCGGATGAGGCCTCAATGATTACAGGCTCTATAGGAATGCTCCCATCTGCAAGTCTTGGAGACGGAACTATGGGTCTTTACGAACCTATACATGGTTCTGCCCCGGATATAGCTGGGAAAGATTGTGCAAATCCTATTGCGATGATTTTATCAGTTGCTATGATGATGAAATATTCCTTCGGTCTGGATAATATTTCTGATAAGATAGAAGGTGCAGTCAACAATGTACTCGAAAAAGGCTTTAGAACAGCGGATATTTCCTCTGGGGAAATGTCTAATGTTGTTGGCACAAAGGAAATGGGTGAGCTCATAATAAAAGAAATAAGGGATTATTAGAGCAGGACTTTGTTATCATAAAATAAGGGTATAAAAAGTGCTGACCATTAGATATGGGGCACGGATGTGGTATATTAAATACAATAAATTTTGAATACGGGGGTTGGTCAACCCCCGTATTCAGATACCTGCCTGCAGAAAAAACCTATATGAAGGCAAACAAATGATATTGCTTATTCATAAGGAGTATATTTACCGACAAGCTTTCCAATTATTCTAATTTCGTTTTTGTTGAAGACTTCCTTACCTGTCAAATCACTATCGGCTTTTAGAATAACCAAATCATCATCCTCATGCTTAAAATAGAATCTCAACAGGGCATGGTTCTCGTACAACAAGAAAACAATATCATTATCCTTGAGTTCATATTCTCTATCAATTATAAGGGTATTGTCGTAGGTTATTCCGCTATTTAAAAGACTGTTATCGGGGCATTTGATGATAAAGCAATCCCTGCCTTCTTCAAACAGGGTCGTAGGTATAGGATAACGTTTTTCAATATTATAGATATTAAACAGATCATCTATATTTCGCTCGTTTACTTTTTTGATTTTTGGCAAATATACATGGGGTTGATACTGGGAATTATCTGATACCAGCCGGATGGATCTTGCCATACCGACCTCCCTTTTGATAACCCCCCTTTGCTCTAAGCGATTTAATATGCCCTGAATTGAGCCGGGAGTACGCTCACCCACCATCTCGCCGATTTCTCTGACCGTTGGGGGTATGCCCTTGGATTTGATAAATGATTCGATTGCCGAATATACTTTTTTTTGTTTTGCAGTTAGCAAATTAAAATCTGAAGACACTTTAACCATCCTTTTACATTTATATTTGGCGCCTGTCCCTGGAAAGTAACAGACTTTTTTATATCCTACAACATTTATAATTAAAATACAATGTTTAAATTTCATTTACATAAAACATTAAAATAAGTTTAACAAATATAGCTTGACATATCAAGCTCAAATAGTGGAAGACCTGCCATTTGGGGGCAAATACAGTTAATGGATTTTGAAACCTGTGAAATAATTTTATTCCCTCCAAAACCCTGATTTGGATGCATATAAATATAAAAGTTTGCAAACACTTAAAAGGGGTGATATTATGGATAAAACCAATATTCAAAAAATAGGTGCCGGAAGAAATATAGCACTGCTTATAATAGGGTGGATTTCGGCTGTACTATCCTTACTTGCATATCCGTTTATTTTTGGTATGGTAGGGGTAGTAATGGGCATATTAGCTACAAAAAACGGGAATAGGGCGGGTATGCCCCTTATAGTTGCAAGCATAATTCTAATGGGTATAGGCCTTATATTCAGCGGGGTAATTATGAACTATACAAGGCATTATCTTGGTATGTGATGAACCCAAGGATATAAAAACAAAATCCTTTTGTTCTTTTTCTATTAATGGAGTATAATGTATAAGTAAATAGTTTAGAAATATCCAACATAGTATGGTCTGTATTTTGCGGTATCCCAAAACAAATATTTATTGCAAAAGGGGTATTTTGTAAAATACATAGAAAGAGGTATTATTATGATAGATAAAGAACGTATTAAGGCGGCCGTTAGGGAAATATTAATAGGCATAGGCGAGGACCCGGATCGGGAGGGAGTTTTGGAAACTCCGGATCGGGTAGCCAGAATGTGCGAAGAAATATTTGCAGGTCTGCACAAAGATCCCAAATCGGTTGTAAAGGTGTTCCAAGAAGAAAATCACGAAGAGATGGTGTTGGTTAAAAATATACCTATTTATTCGGTCTGCGAGCATCACTTGCTTCCTTTCACAGGCACAGCGCATGTGGTGTATATACCCAAAAGAGGGCGGGTAATGGGTCTTAGCAAGCTTGCAAGAATAGTAGATATAATTGCAAAAAAACCTCAGCTTCAAGAAAGACTAAGCAGTGAAGTTGCCAATGTAATAATGGAGTCTATAGACCCCTTGGGCGTTGCCGTAGTAGTCGAAGCGGAACATTTATGCATGACAATGAGGGGTATTAAAAAACCCGGTTCCAAGACTGTGACCTCTGCCCTTAGGGGTAATATAAAAACAGATGCCAGAACCCGGGCGGAGGTTATGGCTCTTATAAATGGGAGATGAATATGGGGCTTATAAATTTATTTAGAAGAAAAGAGGATATACTAGAAACCATCTTCCCGCAATTAAACAATCCTCTACAGGAAATAAGGGAAGGGGCATTAGACAAACTTGAAAATCTTAACCTCAGTATAGAGCAAGGTCTTTTGGTATTGGAAATGGCAAAGAACACCTTTCCGGTACCCGAATACGAATGGCAGGATATATCTGCTCAATTAATAGATATCTGTGCCAAAAATCCTTATACTGAGTACATAGATAAGGTTGAAGCAATTTATAATGATCTTAATGCAAACGCCAAAACTTCTGTACTGCATTTTTTATCAACTTTTGAAAGCGAAAAGGCATTACTCATGTATCTTAGGCTTCTTGAAAGGAGCTATGAGGACTTAGAAGAGCTGCCTACAGGGAATTTACATCAAACTCCTAGGTTTCCACAATTATTATTCCCTAGACTTTTGAAATTTGTCGGAAACAGGGATATAAAAGATCAGATTTATATCATCCTTCTAAATTACTTTAATTATGATCTGGTAGAAGACGATATACTAGGTGAGCATAAAAATACGATTATAGATGAAATCAGGGATATGGCCGATAAGACCCTAGGGTACGCTTTGAAGCGGGACGCAAGGACTTTATGGGATGATGATGGATATATTGCCTTAAGAAACAGAGCGGGTATTTATTTTGATCTTGCCGGATACATTAAGGATCCCCGGATAATCGAGATTCTAAAAGGGCTTATGGGTCTTTGGGATATGAAGCTTAAGATGTTTGCTGCCCTATCTTTATTAAAACATGAATGGGAATTGCAGCAGGAGGATATATTTGATGTGGCCGCCGACAACGAATCAAGAAATTATTTTTATGATAGCCTTGTTATGCTGGGAAGAGAGGATATATTCCCCTCAAAATTTAAAAAACAAAAGTATTTTGCAGAGTCAAACATGACAGACTGGCTTGCCCATCCCACAGAACTAGGAAGAGTCCCGGATAAAATGGAGCTTATGGACGTATTTGAAGAAGACAGCGAGGAATACTATCTTTTTAGATTTAAATGCTCAGGTGATGAAAAAAATGATTGGATGGCGGGGGTGGCAGGTGCCTTTAAAAAGGAGGATACACCGACTACCAATGCAGAGGGTAATACGTTTAGCCGCTTTGAGGAATGGCATAGCAAGCCGCCAAAGGAGCATTATTTGAGTATGATAGGCAATACGAAGGGGTATTGGCCGGGTCTTTTAGATTAGCATTTTAAATCTTTGCTATGACGGTTTCTTATTTACATAATCAATGCATTACCCTAGATCTGGTAAAACACTTATATTAGGAGGGTGTGTGGGTTTAATGATCAAGGCAAGAATAATTTATATCAATGATATGCACGAAGCACAGGACGAAATACGAAAGATAGGTGTGGATGCATCGGGTATACCATGGCTTTCTCCAAAGGCTTTATTCTTAACCATAAAACTTGAAGGTATAAGTGCTTTCGCTGCGAACATAATCAAGCAAGAGATGCTAGGAAAGGGTGGCGATGCAGCTGTAAATAGAGGTGTAGCTAATTTTAGCATCGAAAGATCCGATGTTTTGTTGATGGGTACATATGGTCAGTACAAAAGGCTTATATATAAACTAGGGGTACAGGGCGGCGGCTTAAAACAAATAGCCGATGAACTCCAGGGGCTTTTAGAAAGGCCTTCAAAAAGGAAGCCCAGATATTTCGAGTGTGGGAAGTATAGACTCCCCATGGGAGAAAAGACATATGTAATGGGTATATTAAACATAACTCCGGATTCCTTCTCTGACGGGGGGATGTATCTAAAGCTGGACAGTGCAGTAAAAAAGGCACAGGAGATGGTGCAATGCGGTGCCGATATAATAGATGTTGGCGGTGAGTCCACAAGACCGGGGCATAAGCCTGTGGATGTTTTCGAGGAAATTAATCGTGTAGTACCCCTAATTGAAAGATTGTCAAAAGAATTGAATGTACCCATATCCGTAGACACTTCTAAGGCTTTGGTGGCGGATAAGGCTTTGAGTGCCGGTGCTTGCATAGTAAACGATGTTTGGGGCATTCAGCGTGAACCTGCCATAGCAGAGACCATAGCAAGGCATGGGGCTGGGGTGGTGGTTATGCATAACAGCGATAACGAGGAATATAACGACCTCATGGGCGAAATTATAGGTTTTTTGAGAAAAAGTATCAAAATAGCAGAAAAAGCGGGGATTATGAGGGAAAACATGATTGTTGATCCTGGGATAGGTTTTGGGAAGAAACTAGAGCATAACTTAGAAATAATGAGAAGAATGAAGGAATTAGGCACATTTGGCCTACCAATACTTCTGGGAACATCAAGAAAATCTATGATAGGAAATATATTAGAATTACCCGTAAATGAAAGGCTTGAAGGGACATCGGCAACCGTTACACTAGGTATAGCGAATGGAGTGGATATTGTTAGGGTGCACGATGTCAAGGAAATGACACGGGTTGTAAGAATGACCGATGCGATGGTTAGAGTGTAGGGGGAACACCAATGGATAAAATAATGCTAAAAGATATACAAGTTTTCGGATATCACGGTGTATTCGAGGAAGAGAGAAAACATGGACAAAGATTTTTCATTGATATAGAGGCTTTTTTGGATCTAAAACCTGCCGGTAAAGCCGACGATTTGGAAAAGACCGTTGATTATGCAAAAATCTATGAATTTGTCAGGGATATAAACAATAGCAACAAATTTCGCCTCATAGAAAGGTTTGCCTATGTCATTTCCCAGGAAATATTGTCGACATATAAGGAAATATCCCGGGTTGTTGTCCGAATTAGAAAACCAGATGCACCCATAAGGGGTGATTTCGCATGGGTAGGGGTTGAAATAGAAAATGTCCAAAACAAATCATAAGATCTACTTATCATTGGGTTCTAATATCGGGGATAGGGAAAAAACTTTGATTGGCGCCGTTAGGGAAATGTGCGATATTAAAGACACATATTTAGATAATATTTCAAACATTTACGAAACAAAGCCTGTGGGTTATACCAGCCAAGGCGATTTTTTAAATATGGCGGTATCCTTCTATACCTCCCTGGAAGCAGAGAATTTTCTTTATGAAACGCAGAGGATTGAAAATCTTTTTGGGAGGGTGCGAAGCGAGATACACTGGGGTCCAAGGACAATGGATATAGATATATTATTGTATGATGATTTGAAAATAAAAATGCCCCAACTAGTGATTCCGCATCCTAGAATGTTTGAGCGGGCATTTGTATTAATACCGCTGAAAGAAATTTATCCACAAAAAATGTTTTTTGATGTGGATATTGATAAAGCTATAGATAAATGTCAAGACCGAAAGGATATTAGGTTATATAGGGATACAAAAAGTTGTAATTTGTGTAGAATTTGATACAATTAAAAGAAAACAAAACATTATTCCGTTAGGGGTGTCATTATGGTAGAGGTTTATTACTATATTCCTGCCGCGGAAGTAGTGAACGCTGTGGAATGCGGCTTAAAACTGTCGGTCTGGTTTGATAAGGAAGTGCGTATCGGCCATAACAACAAAAAATGTATGTCGGCACTTCTAAATCCCAAAGATGATCTGGAAAAGTATCATTCGGAGGAGCTTAGATGTGTCAAATTTGATTTGCACCGAAGGTATTGTTATGTTGCTGATAGGTATCTTTATGAGATGGGGATTGAACATCCCGAAATTATGCGATTATACCTGGATTCAGTTATGCCCATCGAAAACTATGTTTTTGGGTTGTACAGGATGCCGGAATGCTTGATTACCTGTACAGTTATCGGGGAGCAGATAAGCCTTTTGAAAAAACTGGATTCACCCGTTATAGTTGCCAGCTCCGAGGAACTTTACCTAAACAATATTATCGAAGCCTACAAGGAGGAGCAGCCTAATTTTAATGATATACTGCTTTATCATTTTTATTGTAGCTTGGTGGAAAGTGGAAAGCTGGAAAAGATTGAAGATGAAGGAAAGGATACCGCAGTCTTTTTGGATAACAAGATAGGCAGGGCATATATAATAAAAAAACCCAGCGCTGTACAAAAGGATAATATCATATAATTTTGCTGGGAGGCTAAACGTGAAGGATAGGATCTTAAAAAAAATAAAAGAATCGCAGGGCGATTACGTTTCCGGACAATACCTTGGCAGGGAACTCGGTATTTCCAGGACGGCGGTATGGAAGCACATAAAAGGACTGAAAGAAGATGGCTATATTATAGAATCTTCCTCGAAAAAAGGCTACAGACTAGGGCCTATACCCGATATAATAACGCCCCAAGAGCTGCAGGAGGGCCTTGATACCAGGGTTATAGGCAGGGAGATTTATTACCTGCCAACAGTTGACTCTACAAACAATTATGCTAAGGAACTTGCCAGAAGCGGATGCGGGGACGGCACAGTTATAATAGCAGATCAGCAGACGCAGGGCAGGGGTAGGATGGGGCGTAGTTGGCATTCTGCAGATAAAAGGGGTATATGGATGTCTATAATCTTGCGGCCGCCCGTTGGCTTGGGGGATATCCAAATTATTACACTGGCTGCATCTTTGGCGGTGGCTTTAGCTGTAGATGAGATCTTTGATATCAAGGTAGGAATAAAGTGGCCCAATGATATAGTATTGGGTGGAAAGAAAATTTGCGGAATTTTGACCGAGATGAGCATGGAAATGGAGCAGGTTGATTTTCTAGTATTGGGGATAGGTTTGAATTTCAAACAGCAAGAATCGGACTTTCCAAAGGAAATAGATGATAGGGCAACATCTCTGGGTGTTTATCTAAAAAAGACGCACAACCTAGATATTGGAAATATAAAAAGAGGACAATTGATAAGGCCCATTTTATCCAGATTAGAAGATGTATACGCTAAGGTGAATAAGGGGGCCGTTACTGACATTATAAGGGAGTGGAAGGATTACAGCATAACTTTAGGAAAGGAGGTATACGTTAATTTCCGGGGCAAGCAATATAAAGGCATTGCATTGGATGTGGATGCAGATGGTCGGCTTGTGGTTGAATGTGAGGATGGTATAACGAGAAAAATTTTATCAGGCGAGGTTTCTGTCAGGGGAATTTTAGGGTATACCTAACAAGTTTTCACACAGGCTGGATTTTTAGATTGCTGTTTTGGATACAAGGCATAAAGGCTGATATTTACACATCAGCCAGGATTGTGAAGGTAGAAATCCCCGTATACTTTCCACATAAAAGATAAGTGACGGGGCGTATTTATTTAGAAGGGGGATTAAACGTGGTTGGTAATAAAAGTACTAGCATTAATAGCAAAACGAACACAGGCAACAAATTTGTAGAAAAAGGAGAAGGAATAGAACCCAGAAAAAACAGCAAAACTGGTTACTATAAAAAAGATAGTAAGGGAAGAGCACCAAACAAAAACAGGGGTAAGGCAAGTAATTTAGATAATAGGGCAAACAGCGGCACACAAAAAGGTAACAGAACCGATAATAGGGCAAACAGCAGCACACAAAAAGGTAACAGAACCGATAATAAGGCAAACAGCAGTACACAAAAAGATAACAGAACCGATAATAAGCAAGGTGCCAAGCCCAAAAGACCCTACACATCCCGTGATGGCGGCAAGCATAGGGAGGGTAATTATAAAAGGGGCGGCGGTTATAAAAAGAGTAATACAAAATCAGGATATTCAGGTGGCGGTTATAGAGGACGAAGCTTCAGGGGCGTAAGAGCCGAGGAGACCGTTGAGGATATTAAAACGGATATACGCAGGATTGAAAAAGAAATAAAATTGGAAATAAGAGAAATAAGGGGTTTGAAGCTGGGAGTCTAGGACATTTGGAGGACAGAGTAGGATGATATTGGTAATGGATGTAGGCAACACCAATACGGTGTTGGGTGTATATGAAGGGAAAAAGCTCCTGGGTTATTGGGGAATGGGAATGAGGAAGACCCCAGACGAAATGGGGATGTTTCTTCTTGAATTATTTCGCTATGAAAAGCTGGATATTAACAGGGTTGAGGCTATAGTAGTGGCGTCAGTGGTGCCACATGTAATGAATTCCTTAGAGCATGCCATCAAAAAGTATTTTTGCAAAGAGCCCATTGTGGTTGGACCCGGAGTTAAAACGGGCGTTAATATACTATACGAAAACCCCCGCGAAGTTGGGGTGGACAGGATTGTAAATGCGGTGGCAGCGTATGAGATATATAAGGGCCCTGTCGTTGTAGTCGATTTTGGTACGGCAACAACTTTTTGTGCGATTTCATCAAGGGGTGAATACCTCGGAGGGGCAATTAGTCCTGGGATGAGAATATCACTGGAGGCATTATTTCAAAAAACCGCAAAACTGCCAAGAATCGAGATTGAAAAACCCAAAAGGGTTATCGGCCGTAATACGGTAGCCGGAATGCAATCGGGAATAGTTTACGGATATATCGGGCAGGTTGACTATATAGTAAAGCGCATGAAGCAGGAAATGGGCGAGGCCAATGCAAAGGTGATCGCAACGGGCGGATTGGCAAAACTTATAGCAAAGGAATCCGAAACCATCGACGAAATAAATGAGCTCCTAACATTAGAGGGGCTTAGAATAATCTATGAAAAAAATAAACAAATGTAAGATATAAAGGTTGCAAAATATATAGCGAAAGTAATCGGCAAAGGCCGATGAAACTATAAAACATACCCAAATAATAACAGAACAAGGAGATGGAATTGAAATGAGGAAAAAAGCAGGATTTAAATTAGCAGTTCCAGCATTAATTGCTGTATTTTTGTTGAGGGTACTTGTGTTTGCACAAGAGCAGCCAGTCCCTATATCAGCACCCATTGATCAGCCCGATGCGTGGGCAGTTGAGGCCGTAGAATGGTCTTACTTATACGGTCTTATGCCCGAGAGTATGTACAGCGGCTACAAATTAAAGGCAACCCGTGGTCAATTGAGTGCTGTTTGTGTTAATTTGTACGAAAACTTGACAGGAACCACCATAACTCCAGTGGATAAAAGTCCCTATAGTGATACCGAGGATATTTCGGTTCTTAAAGCCTATGCGATCGGTATATTAACAGATACGGGCGAATTTGATTTTTCAAAAGAGATAACAAGGATGGAAACGGTTGCAGGCATTTATAACACTCTAAAGGCTGCCCAATCGGAATTCGATTTTAATGCGGATATAGAGCTAAATTTCAAAGATATTGGCAGCTTATCCCCAAAATCCCTGGAGGTTGTAAAATACGCTGTATCTAAAGGGATATTAAGCGGCCGGAATAAGGAAATTGTCGATCTGGATAGCACCTGCACAAGGCAGGAATTGATGATTTTTGCCAAGAATACATATGAATTTGCGATTTATGAGTCGGGAAGGGATTCTAAGGGGGCTTTTTGGAGGGTAAATGATGGGGATAGTATCGTTTACTTGCTAGGCTCAATTCATTTGGCCGATTCAAGTCTGTATCCCTTGTCAAAAGATATACTAGAGGCGTACGAACAATCCGATGCCTTGGTGGTGGAGGCTGATATTACAAATATGGAGGAAGCAGCCCAGTATATGATGGCGATGGCGATGTATCAGGATGGCAATACCCTTGAGCAAAACATACCGGAAGAATTGTATAATGCCTTTGTAGAGGTTGTAGAACCCTATGGTATCCCCAAGGTTTTGTACAATAAATTTAAGCCGTGGTATGCAGCATTATTTCTTCAAAATCTACAGTTAACCGAGGAATCCTATAGCGCTGGTATGGGAGTAGATATGTTTTTCCTTACAAAGGCAGAGGGACAAAAAGATATTCTAGAAATAGAGGGCATCAAATTTCAAGTAGATCTATTCGATTCGTTTACTCCGGAGCTTCAAGGTTATTTGATGTATTCGGCGCTAGAGGCACAAAAAGCGATGGACCCCGATGCAGGCCAGGAGGATCTGGATGAGGAGATTGACATAAATGAAGATATGGATGAAAGTGGTGTGTTCGACTATATGCTAGAATGCTGGAAAACAGGAAATACACAGGAACTCGCAGAGATGGTCAAGGATGGGAACACACAAAATGAAGAAGAAAAAGAATTTAATGAAAAGATATGGACAGCAAGGGACAGCAACATGGCAGATAAGATAAGAGAGTTTTTGGCAGATCCCGAAGGCAAAACCTATTTTGTTGTAGTCGGTGCCGGGCATATGGTGGGCGAAACAGGGATAGTATCCCAATTAGAAGATGAGTATGAGATAGAGCAGATCAAATAAATATAAAACACATTCAAAACTAAAAGCAAGAAAAGGAAATCCTCTAGGGGATTTCTTTTTTTATGGGAAATAGCCGGAAATAACAGTAAACATAAAGGAGTTTTATAATTAATGACGAATACAAGTTATTGCCATGTTAAAAGGCATATCGTGGAACAAAAGTTTTAAAAAAACAGGATAATAGTAACCATTTAGTGGTAGGGTTTTATGCCGAGGTTCTAACCCCACCCCAAGTTTTTTTATAAAAAAAATTTCTTTCGAGATAAGAAGGTTAAAAAACAAATAGCAAAGGGGGGAGGTTGCTAGGATGCTAGCAGCAGAGAGTGTCGCAGGGCTAGAAAATATAAACATAATGAGGGGGTGGAGCAGGCTCAAAGAAGCTATTAACAGGCAGCCCGGCATGCGTCCGGTAACTGTAGAATCGTGGAATCGATGCAGAAAGATGGGTGTTGATCCGTTAAAACTCAAACCTATGTTTTTGCCAAAGGAAAGACTGAAGCCTGTGCTAAAGGATAAGGATTATTTGATCAAGATAGCCCGACCTTATCTGGATTTTCTCTCCTTAAATCTTACGGGGATTCCCCATGTGGTTATGTTGCTCAATGGTGATGGTTGGGTTATGGATATCCAGGGCACCATTGCCGAATATGGGGGGGAGGAACTAGGGCTTTGTGTAGGCGCATGCTGGGGGGAAAGATATATGGGAAACACAGGAGGGGGAACAGCCATATCTACGGGGCGACCGGTTTTCATATATGGGAAGGAGCATTTTTTAGAGATGTTCAAGCCGTTATCCTGCCTGGGAGTGCCCATCTTCAAAGAGAATAAACTGATAGGGGCAATTAGTATTTCGGTGCCAAACGAGTATGCCCACCCTGGCAGACTAATAATGGCAACATCGTGTGCAGAGGCAATAGAAAAGGAAATAAGCAAAAAAACGGGGGAGGACAATAGGGATACAAAAAGTACAGGGGGAATGATTGTAACATCAGAGCTTATGGCAACAGTAATACATGATCTTAAAAATCCCCTTGCCAGCATAAGGGGGTTGGGGCAGCTGGGCATATTGGCGTCTACAACGGAGAAAGAACGCAGCTATTTTGAAAGGATAATAAAGCAGGCGGATAAATTAAACAACTCGGTGGTCGATCTTCTGAGCATATTTAAGCCTGAAAAACCCACCATGGCCAAGCCCGATGACATTATCGAGGGGATTATCGAGGAAATGGGTCCTAACTGCGATATAAATAATATCGAGTTGATTTTAGAAACGAAGAATAATTCAAAAGTAAACCTTTATACCAAGGTATTTAGACGGGCTATAGAAAACTTAATAAAAAATGCTATTCAGGTATTAAGGGGAGGGGGCAAAATAAAGATTAATATAAGTGATGGTGAAGAACAGGTTCTAATATCCATAAAGGATAACGGTCCGGGCATACCCACCCAAATAAAAGGTACCCTATTTGAACCTTTTGTATGCCATGGGAGAGATGGCACGGGACTTGGACTTTTTATGGTTCAGCACGCCATCACAGATGTGCATGGCGGGAGGATATGGTTTAAAAGCCAAGCGGGAAAGGGAACAACATTTTATGTATCTTTACCCAAGTTATGAAGGAAAACATACAGAATTTGCTTTGCTATAGATATCTTATGACGGTTTTTGATCTTATAGCTCATATAATTTAATTAATTTTTGTTTTACCCCACAATTACAAAAACTTCTGACGAATATCTATTAGTAGTAGGGTAAATTTTATATACCTATCCAAAGCTGGGTGTATAAAAAACAAGGGCGTATAAAAAAATAGCCCGGTTGTCATGTTTGGTATGAAGGCAAGGAAAGCCCCTTTACAGGGAACTTAAACAGGGATTTATAATTCCTAAAAGGCGGTATGGCCATAAGCATTTGGCTGTACCGCCTTCCCCCTTAATTGGCTATATGGCGCTTAACTAGGGCATACAACCAAGGAACAGTCTGGGATCAATGGCGTGCCTGCCGCAATAATTCTTCAATATACAACGACGGATCAGCAGTATCTATATATACATCGGGAGTAATGCCCTTATCGGCGATATTTTCCTCTATTACATTCCAATAGAAACTTACAACATATAGTAGGTATTTTTTCTTCCTGTCTTCGTAAACTGATTGTCCAACGCCTTTGCCTAAGGTGGGTTCGCCGATTATGGTTACATTGTCTAAATGTTTTTTTAGTGCAAGAGCCAAAATTTCTGAGCTGCTCGCCGAGTTTTTGTTTACGAGAACGAGCACTTTCCTAAATTGTATTTGAGCAACACTCGAATCATAAATATGGAGGTTGCCGTTCCTGTAGATTAGATAGCCCGTAGTGCATTGAGGCAGAAGATAATCTAATATGTCCATGGTTGGATCGATTAGTCCCCCAGGGTTATCCCTAAGATCAATGGCTAAAACCTTGGAATTGGGTTCTTCGATTGTGTCGAGCGCCTCTAAAAATTCCTGACTTACATTGGGCGTAAAAGAATTAATTTTAATATAGCATATATCAGGCTCCATCAGTTTGAATTCAACTTGGGGCATTTTTTCCTCTTCTTTTAAAATATCGTATTCTTCCCCATGAACAAAAAATGTAAACGGATCATTTTGCAGTTTAATATTTTCGACAAATTCATCGATATTATCGACTGTAATGTTGGGTTTACTTAGGAAGGCAGATATTTTTTCGGCGGAATTATTTATTTTGCTAAAATACAGATAGTTCTCTTCGATAAAATTAGAAACTCTTTTGGCCTCCGGAAGCTTTGTTTTTTCAAGTTCTTTTTCCAAAGAGAGGACATCCCGGTGATAGGGAGAAATATTTTTGGCTTTTACGATATATTCCTTGGCATTGTCGTAATCTTGCAAATAAAAATACGCCCATGCAAGGCGAAGCAGCAGATCACATTCGTTGGGTGCAATATCCAAAGCCTTTTGATAGTATTTTATGACCTTGGGCATATCGTAGAGTTTGGAATAGCACTCAGCTATGTAAAGGGGTATATCCTGACAATTTGGGAAGATATGCCCAATCCCGGAAGCAGAATCTATGCATTCTTTATACCTTTTTTGTTGAAATAAACTCTGGATCTTATTGATGTGGGAACCAATAAAATGTAGATCCTCCCCTATTGCTTTTTCAAAATATGAGATTGCCTTTGCATAATCGCCTTCATAATGGTATGAAAGTCCTATTGTATCGTAAGCAAGAAGGGAGGGACCGATTGAAAGAGCTTTATTGCAAAGAGTACGGATATCTTTTGTATCGGCACCCAAAACCAAGAGGTTTTTAGCCTTCCATACATAGGCATCTGGGTTTTCGGGGTTTATTTCGATGGCCTTATCGCAAACTTTGGAGGCTTCATCGCATCTATTTAGAAAATGAAGGGAAACGCATTTAGAGATATAGGTATCCGATTTATCATCGGCTTCCCCTTCCAAAATTTGCTCAAAGCACACTAGGGCCTCCCCATATTTGCCCATAGAATTAAGAGAATCACCCTTTGACTTTAGAGATTTTAAGCATAGGGGGTCAAGTTCAAGAGCTTTATCAAAGCAGATAATTGATTCTTCAAAATCACCTATATGTTTGAGGGAAAGGCCTTTATTATAATAAATTTCAGCATTATCGGGGGATAGTTGAAATGCCTTATCGTAATATTCAAGGGCCTCACTGGCTCGGCCTAGAGCCTGGAGACTTATACCCATATCAATGTACGCAGCAGAGTTGTGTGAGTCAAAGTCAATTGCTTTGTATAAGTATGAAATGGCTTCCTCGTGCTTGCCAAGCTTGCCCAGGGCAATAGCCATATTATTTGCGTAGGGCGATGATGTAGGGACAAGCTGGAATGCTTCCTTATAACACTCTAGGGACTCCTCAAATTTGCCAAGGGTTGATAGGATGCGGCCTTTTAGGTTATATGCCTCATGCACACCGTTTTTTGCTTTTATGAGTTTATCACAATATTCGATGGCTTTTTCATATTCGCCCAGTGCCTCAAGGCAGGTGGCTTTTCCAATATTGGCTTTGTCAAGATACCGTTTTGCTTTAAGGATTTTGTCGTAGTAACATGCGGATTTTTCATAATTGCCTTTATCAAGATAAGACTCCGCTACAGATAGATGTACCCGCGGTTCTATGGACTTATACAAAATGACCAACAGGATACCAATAAATAGAACGTAAATCATGGGCCGCTTTTTATTCGCAATTTTTTTCATATTTACCCCCATTTTAAATAGGCCTCCCAAAACCTGCATCTTGCATTTCAAAATGCATATGGTTTAAACATTATATCATAATATTTTACTATACATGAAGGGACAATAAAATAATTATAAGTGTATTTTTTAATTATATAGATAAGGTGTTTTAATTATCCCAATTAGCATGTATAATATTACTATGAATTCGAAACTTTACAAAAGGAAAGGGTGTATAAGGTGGTAAGAAATATAATAAGCGGTATCGCTGTTGGGGTTGCCAATATTATTCCTGGGGTTAGCGGAGGGACCATGCTGGTGATTCTTGGTTTATTTGATAAGGTGACCGAAAGCATTTCGAATGTCTTTAAATTTAAAAATCCTAATCGTTTTAAGGATATATTATTTTTGCTGCAGGTGCTAATTGGTGCAGGAATCGGAATCGTTGGTTTTGCAAAGGTATTGGATTGGCTGTTTGCAAACTGCCCCACCCAAACAATATACTGGTTTATTGGGCTTATTTTACTCAGTATTCCAACCTTAATCAAATCTGAGCTGAAGGAAGGAAAATTTTCGTGGATTTCTTTTATCATTGGACTGATAACTATTTTTGTTATTACATACTTTAAGCCGGAAAACCAAGATATGACCATAACAAACTTTCCCCCCCTAACTGCACCCCATTTGATTATAATGGTACTCGCAGGAATAATTGCGGGCGCAACGATGATACTGCCGGGAGTTAGCGGTTCAATGATGCTGCTTATTATTGGACAATACTATTTATTCAAATCCTATGTTTCCAAAGTTACGTCCTTTAAGCTTGATATTATTATACCCCTATGTTTTATTGGATTTGGGATAGGTGTGGGTATTCTTTTAAGTTCCTGGGTTACTACCTACTTTCTTAAAACAAAAAGGACCCAAACGGTTAGTTTTATTATTGGTTTGGTGGTTGCATCCACGTTGGTGCTAATTCCAATCAACATATCCTATGATATACCCCTTATATTGACATCCGCCGTTTCGCTTGCTTTTGGTTCTGGAATAGTGCTTTTTATCAACAAATTGCGGGGCGAGGCATAAGAGCCCAAGATTTTTAAGGGGACTATTATTATTTTAAGGGCACGGGTATAGGATTATTTATTTTTTTTAAAATCATGCTTGACTTTTTAATTATGTATTGCTACAATAAAAAAGAGTGCCCGACATATATTCGAACAAATCAGAGGCACCCATTATATGGCGGCGTAGCTCAGTTGGCAAGAGCATACGGTTCATACCCGTAGTGTCGTTGGTTCAAATCCAATCGCCGCTACCACCATTTTAAAGGCCCATTGGTCAAGCGGTTAAGACACCGCCCTTTCACGGCGGTAACAGGGGTTCGAGTCCCCTATGGGTCACCATGCGGGCGCTTAGCTCAGCTGGGAGAGCACCTGCCTTACAAGCAGGGGGTCACAGGTTCAAGCCCTGTAGTGCCCACCAACAAAACAGTTATACCTTTTGGTATGGCTGTTTTTTCTATTCTCAAGCAAAACATTGGGGTATAAAAACACCTCCCCAAATTTTGGATCAAAAAAACATTTGACTAAATACAACATAATTATCAGGGTCATCCGGATGTTCAAACCTGATAGTAAAGTTCGTGCTATCCTCCTTAAAGTTAGTCTAACCCAGAGAACACCAATGTTTTGCAGATAAGTGTCGGAATTATCTTTTGGGCATGTTACTGGAATTGACAAACATTTCTTGTCTATTACCTTATAATCAATAATGCACAACTAAACTAAATGAAATAAAAAACAAATCCAGGAGGTTACAAAAGATGAAGATGCAGTCTGTTCCTTATCAAAAGCTAGGTATTCTAGGAAGGGGATATGAAAGGTTTAAAAGGGTGGTTTTACCGGATTTAGCAATCGCAAAAAATAATGCTGTATTGCTAATATTGAGTTTTCTTTTGGGGAGGGTAACCCTATTTGGAAATTTCATGCCCTTTGGTTTGGCGTTTTATGGGGCGGTTATGGGCGGCGGGGCAAGCAAAATGCTTGTGGGTACTGCTGTTTTACTAGGCATGCTTACAGGTGCCTCGTTTGCGCAACTTTGCATGGGTCTTATATATATAGCTGCATTTACCCTTATGGATCGCCTATTTAAAAACGAGGGTATGAGGGAAGATATAAGGCACCCCTTTATGGGGTTGATTGCTGTGGGTGTGCCGCAGCTCATGATAGCGGGCACACAGGGATTCTTAATATATGATATTTTAAAAACTTTATTTTATGCTATTTTGGTATTTTCGTTGATTTTTATTTTTAAAAGGGGTATTCCGGCAATCAAAGGGGTGGGCAAGGATTTTTGCCTATCGAGCGAAGAGGCCATAAGCATAACGATGATATGTGCAATTGCGTTGGCTGGGTTTGGGGATATTCGGCTTGCGGGTGTTTCCGTTGCCGGCATGTTGGGGATTCTTGTAATTTTGCTGATGGGTTTTAGGGCTGGTTCTGCAATTGGTGCGGCAGTCGGAGTGATTGTGGGGCTGGTTGTAAGCTTGTCAAACCCCGCTTCTTATATGGTTATCGGTTCGTATGCACTTTGCGGGCTTTTGGCCGGCGTCTTCAAAAGTTTGGGAAGGGTGGGTGCTGCTTTGGGGTTTATTGTTGGGAATGCAATGCTTACTTTTTATATAAATGGTTCTACGGAAATGCTTATTTATACTAGGGAGATGACTGCGGCGGCAATGATATTTATAATAATACCCGATGGGGTTATAGAAAACATATTGGGGAGGTTTTCCTTAGTCAGTAAAGCTGTGGAGAGCAAACAGGGCCATGGAATACGTATTAAGGAGTTAACCGTTGACAGGTTAAATAACTTTGCCAGGGCTTTTCAGGAATTGTCGAGAACCTTTGAAGAAATTTCCCAGACTAAGGTTGTAACGGATAATCAGGATATTTCCTCCCTTTTTGATAGGGTTGCGGACAAAGTATGCAAGGATTGCAGTCTGTGCTTGCACTGCTGGGATAGAAACTTCTATAGCACGTACCAAGTGATGTTTAGGATAGTCGAAACCCTAGAAAAAAAGGGCTGGATCGAGGAATGTGATATCCCATCATATTTTATAGAAAGATGTGAGCGTACCGGCGAATTTATAAAGCAGGTAAATAATATTTATGAGCTTTTCAAGGTGGACATGGTATGGAAGAATAGGGTCGGAGAGAGCAGGGGGCTAATATCCCAGCAGCTGGACGGTTTATCAAACGCTATTTCAAATCTGGCAATTGAGGTTGACAGCGATATAGAGTTTATGGGTGAGATGGAGGAAAAGTTGTATGCGGAACTTAAAAATAGCGGAATAAAAACTGAGGATATTATAGTTTACCAAAACAAGTGGGGAAAATTGGAGGCGAATATTACCCACAGGGGATGTACTGGGACTTACAAATGCCTAAACCTAATTGAAAAAGCTGCATCGTCTATACTTGGCAGAAAAATGATCCGGGATAGGAATGAGTGTATGCATGAACACAAATCGGATAGATGCGTCCTAAAACTTGTGGAAAAGGAAGCCCATAGCGTTACTACAGGGATTGCACGAATATCTAAGAACGAAAATCAGGTATCGGGTGACAACCATACATTTATGAATATTGGCGATGGTAAGTATATTTTGGCACTAAGTGATGGCATGGGCACCGGAAAAAGAGCATTTGATCAAAGCAGGACAGCAATCGGGCTTTTAGAACAGTTTATGGAGACGGGTTTTGAAAGGGAGGTAGCGATAAAACTTATAAACTCTATACTACTTCTAAAATCCGATGAGGATTCCTTTGCTACAATTGATCTGTGTGCGATAGATCTCTATGACGGCGGGGTTGAATTCGTAAAAATCGGTGCGGTGCAAAGTTTTATAAAAAGGGAGCAAAAGGTTGAGGTTATAAAAACGGTATCTCTGCCGGTGGGAATATTAAGTGATGTGGAAACCCAGCTTGTGTGCAGGAATATAGACAATGGGGACTTTATAATAATGGTTACAGATGGGGTTTTGGATTCATTTAACAAGGAAGGCGATGGGGAAGAGACCCTAGCGGAGTTTATAGGGGGTATAGAAAGCATAAATCCACAGGTTATTGCCGATAGTATACTAAAAGAGGCGCATACAAAATGTAAGGGTGAACCCATAGATGATATGACGGTGCTCACAGCAAAGGTATGGGCAAGATAGATGTCAATTTTGTGTATAAACTTGCCGGGGCTGGGAAAGACTATTTTTGAATAAGAGATGCCCCAGTACCGCAGGGGTGGGGTACAAATCACGCAGCAAAGCACTGTAATATTTTGGAGGAACCTTATGGCATGCGATAATACGAAAAGGATTTTAGTAATTAAAAACATATCCTCAAATTTTATTGAGGAAGCTATTTTGATATTAAAAAGCAGCCCCGACAGATGCAGCCTAAAAAATCGAGGTGGGTTTGTTTCAAAAAAAGAAAACAAAACAAATATCCATATCTTGAGGGAGGCCGAAGAAGTTATAAACAATTATATTAAAATAAATGGAGCCCAGGGGGAGTTGGGTACGAAGATAAGCTTGCGACCCCATAAAACGAGGCTGGAGTTGTTTTCAAGCACTGCCACGATTTTGGCTTTCCTTGGGTTCATTGCACTTTTAACCTTTGCAGCTATAAAGTTCTTCGGGTGAATTTCATATAAATCTCCAATAAAACCGCCGCTTACTTGGAGGTTGCTTTTGGGTGGGATAAGTTGTATTATTAATTCACAGGATTTAAACGGATGGAAGTGCCAAGATTTATGGGAGCTGTTTTGTTTAATCTTGGCAAGAGTTATTTTTAAAAGAGGCGGTAACAAAAGGGTGAAGGGGTAAAATTATTGTGCCAAAAAAAAACTTATTAGATGTGCTGCTTTTTCCAAAATCATTTTTCAAGAAAATCTCAGGTAGGCCTTCAACCTTATATCCGGGCATTTTTTTAATTGGACTTACCGATATGGGTCTATTCTTAAACAAAAGACTCATGGTGTATTTTTCTGGAAAGGATACCGGAACCCTTATTTTCAACATTTCACTTATGCTTGTCTTTATAGTGCTGATCGGATTGATGGATATAGCTTTTTTTTCATTGCCTTTGATTGATATATTCAAATTCTTCAGGGTTGAAAAAAGGGTAGAAAACTTCAATACCCAGCGCATAAAACTTATGAAGATATACATTGTTTCACATTTGCCTGTTGTGCCGGTGAGTATTTTTCTTCACCTAATACTGGAGGCACCTTACGCTGCAGAGGGTCTTGTTTACGCTATTGTTACAATTGCCCTTTTACTTGCTGTACCAATATGGCATGCATATATTATAGCAAGGGGAGCCAACGTAATCTACAGTTTTGATAAGCGTCTTAAAGATCCGGTGTTTGTGATAGTGTATTTATGGACCCTTTTACTAGGGAGTGCTCTTGGATATATTATAGAGAACTGGCTTATCGTATTTCTTATGTAGTCTGCGGTGTAAAATTCCGGTTGTAAAAACGCTAAATTCTGTTATAATGTTAATGGATCGTATTTAATAGAATGTTTTTGCTGTTTTAGTTACAGTATTGTTTTATGTCCCGGTAGTCCAATGGATAAGACAGTGGATTCCGGTTCCACTGATACGGGTTCGATTCCTGTCCGGGACGCCAGTTAAACGGCGGGGGTTGGGTGATATGTCCTTCCCGCTGTTTTTCCACATACCTTGTATTCTCCTCCAAAAGCTTTTTAGGTTATATTACTATAATAATGATTTTGTTTTGCGATTTGGGGTAGTTTTTTAATAAAACTGGATATATAAAAAAATATATGTTTATTGTTTTTTTATTTAAGTATTCATGATAGAATATACATAGGAGGTTGTCATGCTGATTGGAGATGTTAGCCTTGACTGTCGTATTTTTTTAGCTCCCATGGCGGGTATAACCGATATTTCCTTTCGGACTTTATGTAAAGAGCAGGGCTGTGGTCTTGTGTATACTGAGATGGTCAGTGCAAAAGGGATTTACCATAATGACGAAAAAAGCAAAAAACTGACCGCAATCGGAGACGGGGAGGGCCCCGTGGCACTTCAAATATTTGGTGCTGATCCTTACATTATGGCCACTGTAGTAGAATCCTTAAACAAATCAAAAGCATGCATAATTGATATAAATATGGGTTGCCCGACACCCAAGATAACAAAAAACGGCGAGGGTAGTGCTTTGATGCAAAAACCCGATCTTGTAGGCAAAATCGTCAGGGAAGTCTCAAGGGCCGCAAACAAACCGGTTACTGTTAAGATACGAAAGGGCTGGGACGATAACAGGGTTAATGCTATCGAAATAGCAAAAATTGTGCAGGAGAATGGGGCTGCTGCTATTACGGTTCATGGAAGGACACGGGAACAATTTTACAGCGGTGATTCGGATTGGGATATAATAAAGCAGGTGAAGAAGGCAGTAAGTATACCCGTTATAGGCAACGGAGATGTATTCTCACCGGATGACGCAAAGAGAATGTTTGACCAAACAAAATGTGACGCCGTAATGATAGGTAGGGGAGCCCAGGGAAATCCATGGGTTTTTAGTGATGTAATCAATTATTTACACAAGAGTGAACATGGGGCAGAGCTAACTACAAAAAAAAGGTTAGATATGATTATAAGGCATATGCGAATGCTCATAGATTTGAAGGGAGAGTACAGGGGAATAAGGGAAATGAGAAAGCATATTGCTTGGTACATAAAAGGTATGCATGGTTC
>JAAZML010000153.1 GCA_012798835.1 Clostridium sp. | reverse complement strand
GTATCTGTAAGAGTTTTTGTATCCGCTTGGGTTTTAGTATCCTTGATGGTTTTGATATTTGTATGGGTTTTTGTATCCGGGAGCGGTGTAATGCAGGGGGAAGAAGTCTGGGGTGGCCGGTATGTATTCATAGCCATAAGCGAAGTCTTGGAGAAATCGGGGGCTTCTGAATATGTAGGGGTTGGTTGGGAGAAATCTATGGGTTTTGGATATTCTTTCCCGGATGATTCTATCGGGTTTAATATCCCACCGCAGGCATAAACAAACAAAAAAGTCGCAGCGGTTATTGCAGCGGCTGTTTTGGATTCTATGTTTTTGCTTTTGAGCAGGGATTTAACAAGATGGATTGATTTTATGGTGGGGGTGTGCGGTTTATTGGGTATTGCGGAGGAGTTAACCTTTTCTAGTATTTCTTTAAGCACATCGGAGTAATCCGGTACCGGTTGACTCGCTTTTTTTAAAATTTCCTCGAGTATCTCGGCATAATTTAGTCTGGAGATATCCTCCGGTGTTAAGAATCCTAGAAGGTTCTCTACCGGATTGTATGCGGGATGCTTACGATACAATGATTCATTGATCTTTTTACCCATAATAGCACCTCCTTGCGGTAAAATATTATAATATATACATTATAGTAAATAAAGCCTTCCTTTTGAAGTCCAAATCAGTTAAAATATTCAAATTATGCATTATTTCATCTGAAAATTATTTTTTCTATAGAATTGAAAGGAAAAATTCGAACAAGTGTTTGAAATTCATTATATATTTGATATAATAATAGCTGTTTAAAAATTTGAATTGAATTAGGTGTTAATCATGAAAAGGGATAAAATTGTAATAAAAGGTGCAAGGGAACACAATCTTAAAAATATAGATGTTGAAATACCTAGGGATAAGTTTGTTGTCATTACAGGCATAAGCGGTTCGGGCAAATCATCCCTCGCATTTGATACCATATATGCGGAGGGACAAAGGAGATATATAGAATCTCTATCCGCTTATGCAAGGCAATTTCTAGGTCAGATGGAAAAACCGGATATTGATTATATTGACGGTTTGTCGCCTGCCATATCTATAGACCAGAAAACTACAAGCCGTAATCCACGTTCCACTGTGGGTACTGTTACGGAAATATATGATTATATGAGGCTCTTGTATGCGAGAATTGGTACACCCCATTGTTATTCATGCGGAAGGGAAATTGCTCAGCAAACGGTGGATCAGATGGCAGACAAGATTATGGAGCTTGAGGAGGGTACCAGAATCCAGCTTCTTGCCCCCATAATCAGGGGAAAAAAAGGTGAACATCGCAAGGTGATGGAAGACATGAAAAAGGGTGGTTATGTCAGGGCTAGGGTGGATGGGGAGGTAATGGATGTAAACGATCCCATAAGCCTAGATAAAAACAAAAAGCATAGTATAGAGGTGGTGGTTGACAGGCTGGTGGTTAGGCCGGAAATACAGGCAAGGCTAACCGATTCTATTGAAACGGTGCTCAATTTAAGTAGCGGAATGCTTCTTGTCGATATTATAGGTGGACAGGAGCTTTTATTTAGTCAGGATTTTGCATGTACTGAATGCGGGATCAGCATGGAGGAACTAACACCTAGAATGTTTTCATTCAATAATCCCTTCGGGGCATGCCCCCAATGCGACGGGTTGGGCTCCATATTAAAAATTTCCCCAGAACTTGTTATACCCAACAGGTCTATGTCTATAGCCGAAGGTGCCATCAATGTGGTGGGATGGAATTTGGCGGATGGAGCTGGATATGCACGTATGTATATAGATGCCCTGGCAAGGCATTACGGATTTGACATTGATACACCTATTGAAAGGCTTCCTGCAAAAATTGTGAATATGATACTATATGGAAATAAAGGCGAAAAAATCAGAATAGACTATGACAGGGGGCAAGAAAAAGGGACTTTCACAGCCGATTTCGAGGGCATAATAAATGGTATGGAAAGAAGGTATAGGGAAACCCAATCCGAAAGAATGAAGAGGTATTATGAAGGATTTATGAATAATAATCTTTGCTTGGGCTGCGGCGGGGCAAGGCTCAAAAAAGAGAGCCTTGCAGTGACAATAGCAGATAGAAATATATATGATTTGTGTTCTCTCCCTATTGGTGAGTTAAAACAATTTTTTGTCCAACTAGAGACCACAGACAGACAAAGGCTTATCGCCCGCCAAATATTGAAGGAAATAAAATCAAGACTCGGCTTTCTTGTGGATGTAGGCTTGGATTATCTCACCCTTTCAAGGGCAGCAGGTACGCTTTCCGGTGGTGAAGCTCAGCGGATAAGGCTAGCGACCCAGATTGGGTCGGGGCTTATGGGAGTGGTATATATTTTGGATGAGCCAAGTATAGGTCTTCATCAAAGAGATAACGATAAGCTTTTAAAAACCCTCAAAAAGATGAGGGATTTGGGGAATACTCTTTTGGTTGTTGAGCATGATAAAGACACCATGTACGCCTCGGATTATATTGTAGATATTGGACCGGGGGCAGGGATTCATGGTGGAAAGGTGGTTGCACAGGGTACGGTTGAAGAAATAATGAAAAGCCCGGATTCCATAACAGGTCAGTACCTAAGTGGCAGCAAGAGGATTGAAATTCCTGGGGAAAGGCGCAATCCTAATGGAAAATGGCTGGAGATCGTTGGGGCAAAGGAGAATAATCTCAAAGATATAAATGTAAAGATACCCTTGGGCGTTTTTACATGCATAACGGGGGTTTCGGGTTCGGGAAAGAGTTCTCTAGTAAACGAAATCCTGTATAAAAGGCTTGCAAACGAGTTAAACAGAGCAAGACAATTGCCCGGTAAGCATGATGGTATAAAGGGGATGGAGAATTTAGACAAAGTAATAAATATTGATCAATCCCCTATAGGCAGAACACCTAGATCTAACCCAGGAACATATACGGGCGTTTTTGATTTTATAAGGGATATATTCGCTTCAACTACGGAGGCACGAATGAGAGGCTATAAGCCGGGGAGATTTAGCTTTAATGTTAAGGGGGGGCGCTGTGAGGCCTGCCGAGGCGATGGAATAATAAAAATTGAGATGCATTTTTTACCGGATGTTTATGTGCCTTGTGAGGTTTGTGGTGGAAAGAGGTACAATAGAGAAACGTTGGAGGTTAGATATAAGGGCAAAAATATAGCAGAGATTTTGGATATGACGGTAGAAAATATCCTTGAGTTTTTTAAAAATGTTCCTAGAATAAAAAATAAGA
This sequence comes from Clostridium sp., assembly GCA_012798835.1. GTDB lineage: Bacteria > Bacillota > Clostridia > Acetivibrionales > Acetivibrionaceae > Hungateiclostridium. The sequence goes on along the minus strand of JAAZML010000153.1, from coordinate 3,246 downwards.
TGCAAACATTATACGATGTTGGTCTTGGATATATAAAGCTTGGTCAAGCCTCGACAACCCTTTCTGGGGGGGAAGCCCAAAGGGTTAAACTTTCTACGGAGCTTTCAAAAAGAAGCACGGGCAGGACTATGTATATACTAGATGAACCCACCACAGGTCTCCATACCGCCGATGTGCACAGACTTATAAATATCCTCCAAAGGTTGGTGGAAGCAGGTAATTCCGTGCTTGTAATAGAACATAATCTTGATGTGATAAAGACCGCCGATTATATTATAGATCTTGGGCCGGAGGGGGGCAATAAGGGTGGCAGAATAGTTGCCAGGGGCACCCCCGACGAAATTGCCGGAACAGAGGATTCATATACAGGCCGTTTTTTGAAGGAGGAGTTGGCGGAATTGAAATAGGGTGCATGCTATGGCTGTGCCTTTAATGTTTTATTTTGGGGAATACCTTGCTAGATTTATTATATATCGTTATTATTATGGATATACCCTCGGGATTCGTGGGAAATATATGATCCGAAATTTAAAATATATGTTGACGCAAACAGGGTTATGGACTTTTATAAAATGATCTTTTTGCTTGGCTTAGGAAGGGAGATGGCAATAATGATATGTTCAATGTGCAAAGAAAATTTGGCCGTCGTATTTATAACAAAGGTAGAGGATGGAAAACAGACTCAGGAGGGTTTGTGTTTTTCGTGTGCAAAAAAGAGAAATATTCAACCCATAAATCAAATATTAGAACAAACGGGTGTTTCCGAGGATGAAATAGATGAACTAAATAAACAGGTAGGGAATTTTTTAAAGGAAATGGATATGGATAAGTTAGAAGAGCTTGGGATAGATGCGGTGGAGCAAGGGAAAGGCAATCCGTTTTTAGATTTTGTCAGCAGATATTCAGCTCTTCCCCCGGAAAAAATCACCCCAGAGGCGGAAAAGGATCCCAGTGAAGAGACAGATAAGCCCGGCAAGAGCGGCAATAACGCACGAACAAAAACCCAAAAGAAAAGAACATCTAAAAGAAAAAGATTTCTCGATATGTATGGAGATAATTTAACTGTAAAGGCTAAGGAAGGGAAGATTGATAGGGTTATCGGAAGGCAAAGGGAAATCGATAGGGTGATCCAGGTATTAAATAGAAGGGGTAAGAATAACCCGTTGTTGATCGGTGAGCCGGGGGTTGGAAAGACGGCTATTGCAGAAGGATTTGCAGTAAGAATCGCCCAGAGGGATGTGCCGGCAAAATTATTTAACACGGAAGTATACGTTTTAGATTTTACAAGCATAGTTGCAGGAACCCAGTTTAGGGGGCAATTCGAGGGACGCATGAAGGGAATTATTGAAGAGGCAAAGGCGCTGGGGAATATAATTCTTGTTATTGACGAACTCCACAATATTATGGGGGCGGGGGAAGCGGAGGGGGCTATGAACGCCGCCAACATCCTAAAGCCCGTACTTGCTAAGGGCGAGGTACAAGTAATTGGAGCTACAACCATCAATGAGTACAGAAAACATATAGAAAAGGATTCGGCACTTGAAAGGAGATTTCAGCCAATTTTTGTGGAAGAGCCGGATGTTGGGGAGACAATAGAGATCCTAAAGGGTATAAAGGGATATTATGAGAGCTACCACAGGGTGAAAATATCCGATGAAGTGATAAATGCGGCTGTTACCCTCTCCAAAAGATATATTGCGGATAGGTTCCTGCCCGACAAAGCGATAGATGTTTTGGACGAAGCGGGTTCAAGGGTAAATATTAAAAATGTGGGGCTAATAGAATTTGAGGCATTAAAAGAAGAATTAAAAAAGGTTCAGCAGGAGAAGGAAAGCGCAATTTCCGCCGATTCTATTGAGGATTACCAAAAGGCTGCCGATCTAAAGGTGAGGGAATGCAAACTTTTACAGCAGATAAAGGAAATTGAGTACAAAAACAAGGACATGGAAATAAGCACCGAAGACGTTGCGCATGTGGTAGAATCTTGGACTAGGATTCCAATACAACGTCTTACAGAGGCCGAGACCCAAAAGCTAATTAATCTTGAGCGCAGGCTCCATGGCAGGCTTATTGGTCAAACGAGGGCTGTTGATGGTGTATCGAGGGCCATAAGACGAAATAGGGCAGATTTTAAAGAACAGAAAAGACCAGCATCTTTCATATTTGTAGGACCTACAGGCGTGGGAAAAACAGAATTGGTTAGGGCCCTTGCAGTCGAGCTATTTGGAAGTCAGGAGTCCCTTATAAGACTTGATATGTCCGAGTATATGGAAAAACATGCGGTATCAAAGCTGATAGGGGCACCCCCCGGCTATATAGGATATGATGAGGGGGGACAGCTTACAGAAAAGGTAAGGAGGAAGCCTTATTCAATTATATTGATGGATGAAATTGAAAAAGCCCATCCAGACATTTTTAATATGCTACTTCAAATTTTGGAGGACGGCAGGGCTACCGATAGCCAAGGCAGGACGGTTAATTTTGAAAACACGGTATTAATAATGACATCCAATGCGGGAACGAGTTTTAAGGCAAGTGGAATAGGCTTTTCCAACGATCAGCAAACTGCACTTGAGGACAATGTAAAGGATGTCTTAAAAGAAATTTTCAGACCCGAATTTTTGAACAGGATAGATGAAATAATTATTTTTAATGAGCTCAGCCAGGAGGAATTGGAGAAAATAGTTGATTTGATGCTAAACGAGGTTGCAGAGCTGGTAAAGAATAAAAATATAACCCTTAAGTTTGAAGAGGGAGTCAGCAAATTTATTCTCGAAAAGGGATATGATTCCCAATATGGTGCAAGACCCCTTAGAAGAACTATACAAAGATATATTGAAGATAAATTGACGGATATGTACCTTAACGGTGAATGCAAAGAGGGAAGCAATGTATCTGTAAATGTAAAAAACGATGCAATAACTTTTAACTTATAATATGTTGTATAATTGTGATGTAAAATTTAATACACCAAGTTTTATTAGAAAAATCAGGGAAGCCATGAATGGGGAAAACCCAGAATAAAGGATTTTCCCCGTTTTCAAGACCTTGCTTCTTTAGACAAACTAAGCCCTGTAATCGTACAAAGGGTTAGTTTGTTTTTGGTATCCGGTTACCATGATTTAAAATCCATCCTGTTTCCGAAGCTTTTGCTTCTAGCAAAATTATTGCTATTGTTTCTTCTTTGTTGTTTTTTTGAAGCTCTGCAGGACATACACCTTTGCGGTTCATTCATAAAGCCTTTTT
>JAAZML010000058.1 GCA_012798835.1 Clostridium sp. | reverse complement strand
TTGCCTCCAGCTTCCTTCAGATTCCACGTCGCCGTGGACACCCTTGCTCTTGGCTAACGGTTCCTACTACCAAGCCCGTAGTGGACTTTCACCACCAAGTTGTTGCCCATGCTGGGCACACGCAGAAAAGGCCGATTAAAATAAATCGACCCTTTCTAAATTTCAAAGTTTGTCTTTTAATATTATAACATCCTTTTTACATTATGTTAACACCTTTTTTAGTTTTTCTGTATAATCTTTCGGAAAAGTTCCTGCCCCCAAAGGTGCTAATCTCTGCTATAATATTGTTATCGAGGTAAGCTTATAAATATGTGTTCTACCACGATCATTCCAGAATGGTTGTGGCAAAGTATACACATTGTTTCGAAGGCCGCAAAAAATACCCGCTCTTTACTTTTAAATGCGGATAATTTAATTCCGTTTACTTATGCAGGTTTTTTTGCAGCCCATACAGATTAAGGGGGATTTAAATGTTAGGAAAAAAAATTTTAAGCAGGCAATCGGGTATTATAGTCTATGGTATAACGCCTCCTAAAAAGGATACAAGCCCAGAAAGGATCGAAGCACTTTCAAAAAAACAGGTGGAAAGAATCGGAGCTCTTAATGTAGACGGTTTAGTCTTATATGATCTCCAGGATGAAAAGGATAGAAATCCCAATGATCGTCCCTTTCCCTTTTTAGAAACCCTCGATCCCATGTATTATAGCAATAAATACCTTGGGGATTTAAAAATACCAAAAATAATTTACCGTTGCGTGGGCAAATATACAGCCGCACAATTTCCGGAGATGATAGCGCCGACCAACGGCCAAAATGATTTTTCAGTGTTTGTCGGTGCCTCCTCAAGGGAACAAAAGGTTTTTTTGAGGCTGTCTGAAGCATACGAAATTTATCAAAATATGACACACCGCCCTACTCTAGGCGGTGTGCTGATACCCGAGAGGCATATGATAAAATCAGATGAACATCTTCGCATAATAAGTAAAATGGAAAAGGGCTGCAAATATTTTATTTCTCAGGCCGTCTACAACCTTGAGGCCTCTAAAAATTTTCTATCGGATTACTACTACTATTGCAAAAGTGAAAACATAGAAATGGTGCCGATTATTTTCACCCTCACCCCTTGCGGTTCAAAAAAGACTCTTGAGTTTTTAAAGTGGCTGGGTATAAGTATTCCCAGGTGGTTGGAAAATGATTTAAAAAATTCAAAGGATATATTATCCGAGTCGCTATCGCTTTGTAAATCTATATTTGGCTCATTGTTAAACTTCTGTATACAAAAGAAAATCCCGATAGGCTGTAATATAGAAAGTGTATCCATTCGCAAAGTCGAAATAGAGGCATCCATAACCCTTGCAAAGGATATAAAAAATATGATGGGGCAACTATAATAATTTGCCCCCCAATGCATATATGTACTCCCTAGTATCTTACATGGTTTAAGAAATATGGTATTTTAAACATCTTTAAAATATCTTACTCCCATAGAAAACATACATAAGCATTATTAACCCCAGTACAATCCTGTAATAACCAAAGGCTTTGAAATTGTTTCTTTTAATATATCCCATAAGAAACTTGATGGCAAAGATAGAAACCACAAAGGCTATAAACATACCCATACCCAGCAGGATAGCTTCTTCATGCGTAAAAGCAAAACCAAACTTCAAAAGCTTTAAAAAGCTTGCCCCAAACATAACTGGTATAGCCAAATAAAATGAAAATTCGGCCGCTATTTCCCTAGAACAGCCAATCATTATGGCGCCAAGTATAGTCGCACCGGAGCGTGATGTCCCCGGAATAAGGGCTAATACCTGAAATGCCCCTATTGCTAAAACCATTTTGTATCCGAGCCTATCGAAGCTTTTAACCAGCGGCTTTCTTTTTTTATTTTGATTTTCTACAATTATAAATACAATGCCGTATAAGATGAGCATAAATGCCACTACTGTAGGATTATAAAACTTCTCATCAAGAATATCATCAAAGAGCAACCCTATAGATGCCGCAGGCAGGGTAGCTATTAAAACCTTGACCCATAATAAAAAAGTGTCCTTTTTTACATTAAGCCCCTTGGCAAACGAGAACGGAAAAAGCTTGCCCCAAAACAGAACCAGTACAGCCATAATGGCACCTAACTGTATGACAACCCTAAACATCTCCATAAACTCAGGTACCTTATGTAAGCCCATAAATTCCTCTGCCAAAATCATATGACCCGTACTACTAATGGGCAGCCATTCGGTAAACCCCTCAATTATGCCCAAAATTATTGCTTTAATTATGCTCATGCATATATACCCCCCATTTGTACATATTCCCCAGTCTATCATAGAACCACATCACAGCAGCTAAGTACCCCGTTATATTCCAACGAGCTTATATTTTTGTTTATCGTTTTATTATAACATAATTTTGGTATCTTGCAATGCGGATTAATTTTAAATAAGTGCCTCCAATATGGATTCCCTGTATTTTGTAAATTTGTCTGTAGGAATTATACCTCCGGTCCTTGGCTGGGGAAGTTCTATATCGATCTCCCTGACCACCGCCGCTGGTCTATCGGAAAGAATATATACCCTATCGGATAGGGTAATTGCCTCTTCAATGCTATGGGTTACAAAAAGAACGGTCTTTTTATAACGTGCCAGCACCTTCAGCAACCATTTTTGCATCTTTATGCGGGTTATTGCATCTAATGCACCAAAGGGCTCGTCAAGCAGCATTATGTCGCCGCCCATTAAAAATGTTCTCAAAAGTCCGACCCTTTGTTTCATTCCCCCCGATATCTGCCGAGGATAATAATCCTCAAATCCCCCGAGTCCAAAGTCTTCTATAAGCTGGGGCAATTCTTGCATTTTATCCATATGTCCATCTATTTCGAGGGGCAATACAATATTTTTGTATACGGTTCGCCAAGGCATAAGAAGATCCTTTTGGGGCATATAACAAAATTTTTTACGATACTTTTTTAGTTCTAAGCCCTCTACAAATATATCACCCATAAAATCCTTTTCTAGTCCGGCAAGTATTCTAAGTATCGTACTCTTGCCGCACCCGCTGGGACCTATAATAGTGACAAATTGATTTTTACAAACGCTGATATCTATATCCTTTAAAACTTCTAAGGCTTCATCTTTTTGGATAAATACTTTTTTCAGATTCCTTATATCTATTTTAGTTTTCATTATCCACCTTTATGCCCGGCAAAAATTCATTTGTGAATGTTTCTTCTAGGTCAATTACAGCATCTATAAATTCCTTCTCAAGTAACCAGTTCATATATCTTTCCCATACCTCTTTTTCCTGCATACCCCAGTAAGGTGCATCATCCTGATATTTTGACGCAAGATATTCCTGGCTTTTTATGACAAGCTCCCTGTCCAATTCCGGTGCCAATTGAAGCAGGCAATCCGCAGCCTCGCCCGGTTTTTCTATTGCCAGCTGATAGCCCTTTTCAACAGCCTTCATGAATTTACTTACAAATTCGGGATGGTTTTTAATATTATCCTCATTCGTCACAATCACCGGTGTATAATAATCAAATACATCGGAAAGCTCCCCAACAGCAATAAAATTGAGTTCTATGCCTTTGTTTTTTGCATTAATACAATCCCAACCTTCGTATATCCAAGCAAAATCAATTTGCCCAGTTTCGCTAGCCTGGAAGAAATCCGCGGTCCCCGTTGTAAGTATTGAGACCTTTTTAGGATCGCCACCCGCATCCGAGACAACCTGCCTAACCATTGCAGCTTCAACCTCCGATCCCCAGCCCCCGTATTTTTTTCCTTCAAAATCCTTAGGGGTAAGTATACCTTTTTCTTTTAAAGAACCAAACCCAGATGTGTTATGCTGTATAACTGCCGCCAGCGACACAAGGGGTAAACCCGAGGACCTTGCAAAGGTAACGGATTCTTGGTAGCTTACACCGAATTGGGCTCTGTTTGAAGCTACCAGTTGTTCGGCTGAGGATTCACCCGGCTGAATAATAGAGACATCCAGACCCTCTTCTTTAAAAAAGCCCTTCACTTTTGCAACATAAATTCCGGTATGATTGGTATTAGGGACCCAATCCAATACAAAGTTTACCTTTTGGAGATCCCCTTGTGAAATATTGCTGGGATCTTTTATTCTACACCCGGCAAATGCTGCGGTAAATACAGCAATTATACACATAAATATAAGCAGTTTTTTGTTCATAATATTTCATCCTTTCGTTTGTCCGCAACTATTCTTTGTCCAACCCCACTTTTTCTATAACCAGTTTATCTTTATCTTTCCCCGCTGCAGCATTATCTCTTTTTATAGAACCCGAATAAATTAAGGCAATCTTTGCACATGCCGGTCCTATAAGCTCATATAAAACCGAAGAGGATAATATTATCGTCAAGAGGATATTTCCCATTTCATCGGGCAAAAGCCTTTTTCCTAAAAAGGCAAGACCAATTGCAACACCAGCTTGGGGAACTAAAGCCAACCCCAAAAAATTACGTATAGATTTTGTTGTTTTGGTCGCCGCACAGCCGATATACGCACCTACATACTTTCCGATAATACGAATTATAAAATAGGACGCACCTATTACGCCTAGGGTGCCAAAGGAACTGATATCCAAATTCATACCCGAAACTACAAAGAACACCGATAGCACCGGCGGCGTAAATCTTTCAACCTGCACATAAAGGGCCTTATCCTTGGTCATGTTTATATAGGTAGTTCCAAAAAGCATACAAGACAGAAGGGGTGAAATGTTCACCGCTGCACACAATCCTGCGATTCCTAAAAGCAGTGAAATAGTTAATATGAGCCTGTTGTCCTCACTCCGTTTTGGAGTCATCAGTTTACTGAGTATAGCACCGCTGGCAAAACCAATAGCCAGGGCAACAACATTATAAATAAGGGGCAGAGCAATTTCAGCTGCAGTAACATTAGCTTCCGTACCTGCGCTTATGATTGCAGTAGCCAAACTAAATACAATAAGGCATACGGCATCATCTATTGCGACAACCTGTAATAGGGTGTTTACGAATTTTCCTCTAGCATGATATTGGCGAATGGTCACCATTGTACTAGCAGGTGCCGTTGCCGTTGCAATTGCCCCCAAAAGCAGGCAAAAACTCCAGTTAAGATGGAATATATAATACATAGATAGGGTTATTAATGCACCCGCCAAAAGTGATTCTGTCAGGGCTATAATTACAATGCCCATCCCCGTGTCCCTGAATGCCTCCTTTTTAAAGAAACGTCCCACACTAAAAGCAATAAATGCCAAAGCTATATCGCTTATAAAACCCATACCCTCCACCATTTCGCGGGGTATAAGGTTTAAAACGTAGGGACCAATTAGTACACCCGCAAGAATATATCCTGTCACATTAGGAAGCTTTGCTGGTTTTGTAATGCGTGTAAGCAGGAAACCGGCAAGCAGAATTATCGATAGTGATAATAGAATAACTGTTGTTTCATTTAGTTGGCTTAAAAGCTGTTCCATTTTGTACGCTCCTTATAAAGAAAATACTCGTATGATCATCTCTATGTAAAATACAAGCAAATCCGCACGTTTTAAAATACGACTAAAATTATAAATGACTTGCCAAGTTGTGAGTATAGCAAAACCATGGCCGCCGAAATTTCCTTTATGCTTATGGGGATCTTTGTGATCACTTTCTCCTCAATCTTTATTAAAAAATCTTATGAGTTACAGAGTATTTAAAAAGCGTCCCGAAGATTTCAGAACGCTTATCACCACTGTGGCGGAGAGAGAGGGATTCGAACCCTCGGAACGCTATAAACGTTCACACGATTTCCAGTCGTGCGCCTTAGACCAGCTCAGCCATCTCTCCTCATACATACTATGGGCACGCAACCTTGAGTCATCTTTGCTTAGCCCAATTACCCAATTATTATAACACGGTACAGTATAAAAAACAACAGTAATTTTTTTCAGCACAAAAATCAATATTCTACTGCTTAAAAAAGACTGCACTAGAGGTTTTGGCCCTTAGTGCAGTCCCTATTAATTTTAAAATTACTCTTGATTGGGTATGGGGTTTTTTAGTAGATTATTTATATCCCCAAAAGGTATCTCAAATTCGAGGGGTTCGTCTTTGGTATAGTCCAGAGCCTGGAAGCATATTACCAAATTACTACCATTGAGGTAATACCCCTGATTTTCATCCATCTCTTTAAACTCTCTTAAAGTTTCTATATCCAACTCATCAAATTCCTTTTTTATTTTAGAGTTAAGAGTTTTTTTGTATTGCTTATTTTTAAATAGATTGTCCAGTTCCAGCACTTCACCCGTATTCAAATCAAAGGTAAAAGTGTCGATAATCAAATCCTTGGTATCTTCACTTAATTCAGATTCAAGATAAAACTTTAAGCTTAATAATTCTTTGGAGTTGTAAGTAGTCTCGTACCAAATGTTGGTGGTTTCATCAAAACCCATTCCCAGTCCAAACCCGCTGATCTCTTTGTATAGCTGGATTCTTTCCGAAAGGGTATTGTTGATTTTGTCCTCGATTTCCTTTTTATCAAAACCTCCGATCACAGGATAGCTAAGCATCGCAGTTGTAGCATCATCTTCGTATTCTTCATTTTTTTCTGTCAGTTGGTATTCGCCCGGCTGGAATTCCCCTACCTCTACATCCTTGCATCCTACCAAAACAAATGAAAGTAAAAGCATAAATATTATTATTTTTCTCACAAAATATCCCTCCACCTTTTGTAAATTATTGATTTGCTCTCATCTTTGGCTTTTACACTTCTTTAATATAACACACTTTAAGCAAAATTTAAATACAAAAAACTAAATCAAAAGAACCTGCCAAACCGGTCATCCTATATTTATAACCTCCCCGGCTCTATCCCTTTGGGCAACCGTCAATGTAATATCCCTTTCAATGTCTATATCTTCCCCGTCTAGTATATTGCGTACCGTCTCGTATGCCAGTTCGGGGAAATTGTTTTCCCGGCTTAAATGCCCCAAAAGAAAATGCCTAGTACCCATCTTTGCTAAGTATGCCACTACCTCACCGGCAGATTCGTTGGATAAATGACCCCTGTCTCCCATTATTCTTTTCTTTAGGTACCACGGATACGGCCCTACTTTTAGCATTTCAGTATCGTGATTGGATTCTAGTAATACCAAATCACTTCCTTCGATACAACATAAAATATCTTTACTCATGCATCCTATATCGGTAAGCGTGGTTATCTTGCTGTTATCTACGAAAAAATTAAAGCCTACCGGTTCAGCTGCATCGTGGGGTATCAAAAAAGCATTTATATTTATGCCCCCGATCTCAAATTCCTTTCCCGTATCAAAGCACATCCTATTTTCCGTAACTATAGGCCCTATACTGCGTTCCATTGCCTCCCATGTATTTTTATTTGCATAAATCGGAATATTAATTCTTCTAGATATGACCCCCACCCCGCGAACATGATCGCTGTGTTCATGCGATACTAAAATAGCATCCAATTCGTTTGGATCTTCACCGATTGAGGTTAGTGCTTCAAAAATTCTTTTACCGCTAAGACCTGCATCAATTAAAATTTTTGTTCGGCCATCCGAAAGAAAAATTGCGTTGCCGCTGCTTCCACTATATAAACTGCAAAATTTTATCATCCATAATCTCCTGACCATAAATACATTTTGTCTATATACCATATATTTCCGTTGAGCCTGGGCGTCACAAAATCCGCATTGTTTATTGTTTTCTTATTATTTGCGCACCCAGGGCCTCTAATTTTACTTCAAAATCCTCATAGCCCCGATCTATATAGTCAATATTATATACTTTAGTTGTACCTTCTGCAATAAGCCCTGCAATCACTAGAGCAGCCCCCGCCCTCAAATCCGTTGATCTGACTGGTGCCCCAGAAAGTTTTGGCACTCCCTCGACTACTGCCATACGTCCTTCGACCTTTATGTTGGCACCCATTCTTTTGAGCTCGTCAACATACTGGTACCTAGAATCCCATATACCCTCCGTTATGGTGCTGGTTCCATTGGCTCTGCATAGCAAAGCAGCTACTAAGGGCTGTAAATCCGTGGGGAATCCAGGGTATGGCAAGGTTTTAATGTTTACCTTTTCAATTCTATCAGTCCCAATGACCCTTACATAGTCGCCTCCCCCATCGATCTGCACATTCATTTCAATCAGCTTTGCGCTTATGGATTCGATATGCCTTGGAATAACATTTTGGATGGTTACCTCTCCCCCCGTAGCGGCGGCCGCAACCATAAAGGTACCCGCCTCCACCATATCAGGAATGACAGAATGAACCGCTCCTCCCGGCAGGCGTGAAACACCCCTTATTTTAATTACATCCGTTCCTGCGCCTTTTATGTTGGCACCCATAGCATTTAAAAAATTTGCCACGTCAACCACATGGGGCTCTTTGGAGGCATTTTCTATTACAGTAAGACCCTGTGCTTTCACGGCAGCCATCATTATATTTATTGTGGCTCCCACACTCACTACATCCATATATATTTGGCATCCTTTTAGGCTTTTTGCCCTCAGACTTACTACGCCCCCGTCGATCTTAACCTCTGTACCTAATGCCTCAAACCCTTTTATGTGCTGATCTATTGGCCTGCATCCAAAATCGCATCCCCCCGGCATAGATACCTCTGCCTCTTTGAATCTGCCTAAAAGAGAACCCATCAAATAATAAGATGCCCTAAGTTTTTTTATCATATCATATGTAGCAATATTCGTTTTTAAATTCTTGGTGTCTATGCTAATAGCTCCCTTGCCCTCAAACTCTACATCTGCACCCAGATCCCTTAGTATACCCACAAGCGTCTTAACATCGCTTATATCGGGTATGTTTTCTATTTTGCAGGGTCCGTCTACCAATATAGATGCCGGGATAATTGCAACGGCAGAATTTTTTGCTCCGCTTATGCAAATTTCCCCTTTTAAGGGAGTACCCCCTGTTATAAGTAACTTTTCCAATAAACTCGCCACCCATCAATTCTTTCTCTGCCCATTTTAAAAAATGCTTCCTAATCATACTACCAAATTAAATTTATTTGCACAATGTATATTCGGAGTTTTTATCAAAATCTGCAAAATTTGCATCCAGATGAATCTCCTCACCATCGTAGGCATTAAAATATTTGACGATACCATTTTGGGTACCTCGGATTTCTATGCACCAAACGGGGATACCGTTTGTCTCCCTGCTTCCGCCGTCGGGGCTATAGCCCTTAAACCCCAATTTGATCTTGGTCACCACAATATTTCGTATAACTTTGGAATTCTTGAGCAAAACCTGGTGTACCGGCATAATCTTTTTATCGTTTGAGATGTTGTCAATTGCACGGTGTCTGCATGTAATATCTATTTCTTTTGACGATATCTTTACGGCAATATAATTTTCAAAAACCCAAAAACCTTTGTATCTTTGTTTGTAGATATAAAGTTTTTCATCCGCATTTTCTACAATAGTATCAATATGGTAATCAATAAGCGGTATATCAAGATCCCAGAATATATTTTTAAGATAGTCCATTATACTGCCCGGGGTTCCCAAATCGGATATGTAGGAGTCCTGTATACTGGCCTTGTATGTAAAACTATACCCGTCTAAAATATTAAGCTGCCTGTTTCCTATCCTTATCTTGTCATCCCCATTTGGGTCGTCTGTTCCATATTCATCTTCGAATATACTTTGTATAAGCTTTTTGCTGTCAAAACCCGCTTTTTTATAAACAAGTGTCCCAACGCTCCCATCATAATCCGGTATCTCACAATCTACGATAACTCCCCTGCCTTTTAAAGCCAGCCGTGCATTTTGAAGTGTCTCCGAGGTAATTCCCATGACCCTTAGTTCCTTTACCAAAACGGCACCTAAGAATATATTCAAAAGGACAAATATTAATATAAGAATATTTTTTGTCCTTGCTAAATCCATGGTCAGCCCCCCCTTTTCGGCTTTTCTCTCATCGGTACAATATACCTTGTTTTCCTCATGGTTTCAATACTCCAAGTCGGTTTTAACACCTGGCCTTTGCTGCTGTAGCCTATCTCGTATGCAATATTTAAATCCCGTATAGAAAACATTCCCCTATCTAAATCTTGATAACTGGAAAACACATCGTCAAAGAGATCCTCAAACTTCACGCTAAGGGAATATTTGTTGTTGCCCCTTTTAAAGTTTTTTAACAGCCAATGACATCCTATCACCCTTTTGCTATTAACCTCAATGGTTATGGCATGATCTAGAGTCTTACTATCCCTGTTATTTACTTTATAATCGTTAACCAGTACAAGGTTATCACTATATTTGTAGTCAAATGTGAAAGTGTAATGGTTTGGGTTTCTCGTTATACCCGACAAATAAAGTTCCGTATCCTTAGACATCAAATCCTCTTTGCTTTTTATAAATTCCAATGCCTTTTGCAGGGCTTCGCTTTCACTCCCCCGATCCGAATTATCAATAACATAAAGATAGTGATACTCCAAAAGCCCATCTTCGTATATCCTATAAATATTGTTAAGATTTTGAAATACGATTGTACCGTAGACGTCAATATTTTTTAAATACTCACTTTCTTCGTCTGCAAGGACCGATTGGGCAAGCTTTTGCAATCCCCCATCCCCATGAACCTTTTTAATGCTTTCAGGTACATTGCATATAATACTGTTGTAATCTCTAAATCTTTCACCCTTTGCCACAATCAATACATCAGGACTAAGATAACCGTATACATGGCTTGATATATACTCTCTGATAACACTGTAGCTATCACCATCTTCTTCATACAAAGCATTTATGATCCCATCAAAGTCGTTTATATAAAGACCCTTCTTTTCAAATGGCATTATGTATTTGCTTACAGTCAAACCATTGTATATGTATAAGGTGATGTTTCTGTTGATATCTTCGGATGGTAGAATGGCCATCTTGTAGATTCCGCCCGTCTTAAAATCCGATACGGAATCAGCGTTTAGAAATGCTGTTAATAGTTCCGTGCTTATAAGGGTTTTAAACTCATATACAAAGGATTTTTTTAAAACAACCTCTCCCCAGTGTTCCCTTGCATATTCACCCTGATAGCTTATGTTTTTTTTGGTTAAAAGATTGTTTATGTATGTTTTGGCTTCGTCCCACAAAGGGTCATAAAACCCGCTATCCTCATTAATAAGCCAATGAGGGTTCTCAAACCCCTCGGTAACAACAATTCTGTAGGGTTTAAAGAAATATCCCACATCATATGTAATTTTGTTGTCCCTATGCCCAAAAACATTCAATAAAAAATTAGTAGGCATTCCCGGATTTTGATAGTACCGAAGGATACCTACCTGTATAAAACTCATTGCTATTAATATGAGTAATATGTATAACTTAACTCTTTCACGGCTGAAACATCTCATTCACACCACAGACCTTTATTCGCCAAATAGTCGATTTAACATATCTGAAATTCTAAAGAAACCATTTTTGATTGAATCTTGTATGCTTTTTTTAAGAAGCGTGACGGTAAATGTGTTCACCTGTAGATTTGTACCCAGCACCAATTCCTCATTTGCCGTATAAACACCAAGTTTTTCCGGTGTATCTGCATAAGCAACTAACCTTATTTTGTTGGCACCCGCTTTAGGAAGACGAATCTCTTTCATAAAAAAGCCTGACGCCCCTATTTTCCAGGTATCCTCCCCGTCTATATTGCAGAAAGGCTCAAATTTTCCCGTCCACTCATTGTACATAAGAAGCTGCACAGTTATGTTTTCCTTGCCCGAGTTGCCGCAAAGTACGTAAGATTCTTTAAATGTCGTCTCATCCCCTTCAGGACGGGTTATGGTAACTAGAAACTGTTCTGTGTCCATAATATTTCCTTCAAAAATCAAGGCATTATCCCTGGACGCAAAGGCAATATTGCATAACCCAAAAGTAAGCATAATAGCTATAATAATCATAGATATTTTCTTTGTCATGTCTGAAGCACCCCTTTCCAGGGCAAATTCCCTAGCTGTATCCCCAACTGGATATTACACCCCTTTTACTAACTAAATTATACTATAAAACTATTACAGTACTGTTACGTACCATTTAAAATTAAATTACACATAATCAGCTGCCAGGCTGTCTTGGCACCCTTTGGAGGGTATTTAATATTAATTTTGTCCTAGATAAAATTAGTCATGCATAGGCAGCCTAACCATTACCTCAGTGCCCTCTCCCAACTCACTTGAAACGGTTATTTTGCCATTATGTGCCTCAACAATTTCCCTTGCAATCGAAAGCCCCAAACCAGTACCCCCCATTTCCCTGGATCGTGCCTTATCCGTCCTGTAAAACCTTTCAAATATTCTTTCCCTATCTTCTCTGGGAATACCTATGCCAGAATCCACAACCTTTACATATACATCTTTGTATATCTTCCCCAGATATATTGTTATTTTTCCCTCAACGGGTGTATATTTTATCGCATTGGTAAGTATATTTAAAATAACCTGTTCAATACGATCCTTATCTCCCTGCACGCTTTGTGGGTTTCCAATTGTAAAGCACTCCAGTATTTGTTTTTTCTCCTTTGAGGAAAGTTTGACCTTTTCAATACAGCCCTTTACCAATTGTTCAAAGGAAAGTTTTTGCATATTCCATTCCATTTGTTTGTTGTCAAGCCTTGACAGCTGCAGAAGATCCTTTACAAGCCTTGTCATTCGATCGGCCTCAGAATTTATTACACCAAGAAAACGTAATGTGGCTTCCTTATCATCTATGGCACCGTCTAAAAGGGTCTCCGAATAACTTTTAATTGAGGTCAACGGAGTCCGAAGCTCGTGGGAAACATTAGCGACGAATTCCCTTCTCATGTTTTCAAGTTTTTGTTCTTTTGTTATGTCATGAAGCACGGCTATAACCCCGTCTACATTACCCTCTTCCCCTACAAACAACGCAAAGCTTACTTTTACATACCGCTTTCCGATACCTACGCTTATTTCTCTGATATCGTACCCTTCGGTGTATTGAAATTCCTCCATTGAGACTCCCAAATTGTATTTTGTTGAAAATTCATTGAATCCCAGATCAAAATTATCGACACCTAGTATAATCTTGGAGGAAGGATTTATGTGGATAACTTTTCCCTCCGTATCAAAGGCTATTACTCCATCGGTCATATGATTTAGTATGGTTTCTACTTTTCTTTTTTCGCGGGATATTTGGCTTAATGTGTTTTTAAGCTCCCTTGCCATAAAATTAAATGCATTTGAAAGCTTCCCTATTTCATCTTCGGATTTTACTTCTACCACCTGATCAAAATCACCCGCTGCCATCTTTTTTGCCTTGTTCATAAGATTAACAATGGGTACGGTTACTGTCTTTGACAGGGCATAACCAAAAATCAGGGATAAAATAATAGCAATAAAAAGGCTCAGCTTTATTATATTGTTGAAGGCATCCATTGCACCGGCCCATTCTTCCCGATCATAGCGGAAATACAAAACATAATTTGAATTCCCGACCCTTCGGGCATAATCGAAAAAAGCCTTATCGTCAATTCTCATTAGCTTTCCCACATCTCCGGGTTTTCCCGCCATAACCGCAAGATAGTTTCGCGAAGCTTGTATATCCCGATCTAATGTCTCCCTATGCGACATCTTTTCATCGGTATATATGATTTCGTTGGTTATCATATCAACCATTGTAAAGGATCTAAAATTGTTTATAGAAAACAGCGACATTGCATTGGCCTTGTTGTTTGCCGTCAGATATTTTAGGATCTCATCCCTCGTAGGGTTGGCTTTATCATCGATACCCCAATATTCAAAACCATTTTCAATGCCCGCCCTAAATGTGTCATAGTAAAATGATTCCACAAAATAGTTTAGTGATATACTCGCCGAAACCATCAAAACAAATGTTAAGAGTACGAATATGGTAACAAGTCTCCATTGAAGACCCCTAAAAAAGTTAAACCGTTTTAAAAACATTCTTCATCTCCGCATGATTAGATTCCCTAGGAAAGCACAGCAAAATTTCAATCCCTTTGGAAAAATCTCTTTTCTTTATTAGATCTCTTTGTTGAAATAATAACCCACGCCCCTTTTAGTCATTATATAAAAGGGCTTGCTAGGATCTCTTTCGATTTTCTCCCTGACCCTTCGTACCGTTACATCTACAGTACGTACATCACCATAATATTCATAACCCCAGACTTTTTCTAAAAGGTTCTCCCTGGAAAATATTTGTCCCTGCTGCTGCGCAAGAAACTTGACCAATTCAAACTCTCTTAGGGTGAGTTCTATTATAACACCGTCTCTTTTTACTTCATAATGCTCGATGTCAATCTCCAAACCTTCAATCCTTAGGCATTTGTTCTGTCCTTTTTGCACTTCCGATAAATCAATTCTTCTTAGGTTGGCCTTTACCCTTGCCATCAACTCCCTAGTGCTAAAAGGTTTCGTTATATAATCATCGGCACCCAGCTCTAATCCCAAAACCTTATCAACCTCTTCTTCTTTTGCTGTTATCATTATAATTGGTGTGGACATGGTCTCACGTAGCTTGCGACATACAGTAAATCCGTCTACCTTAGGTAACATAACATCCAAAAGGATCAGATCCGGGTTTTCGCTTTTTGCCAGCTCAATGGCCTGCTGACCGTCATAAGCCTCCACACTCGTGAATCCTTCCCTGTTTAGATTGAATTTAAGAATATCGACAATGTTTTTTTCGTCGTCAACAATAAGAATTTTTGCACTCACAAAATACACCCCTTATCTAGTGATAAAAAGATATCGATGTGTTACACTTCTCATTATAGCATTAAACATAATGAAATGAATATATATTTAACGCCAATTGCGCCATAATATTCATCCCAAGCTCTGTTTGACCAATTTTATAGAAAATTATTATAAAAATTTGCATAAATAGCATTGCCTTTATTCCAGTTTGTGTTATAATAGAGGAAAAGGTCATCTAATTATGTAATTCTGTCTTGGCAAGTAGCTTTCTTGAAACATTCCTAAAATCTAATCTGAGGGGGCTGCATCCTATGTCCAAAAAATTAGTTCTTTTTGCAATAACCAAAATGCATATCCGTTTAAACAAGATAATTGAGGAAAATGATTACAATCTTTTATGTGAAGAGGTTTTGAACTACAGTCAAAGGCTGGACAAGGTCATATCCTATTATAACAAGATTAGCAAAGAAGATGGTGTGCCAAAACCGGCCAACAAAAGCAGTTGTTCGGTGTGATTATGGTAAACAAATTTAACATTTTAAATTGCATACTTGGGCGGTGCTACCCTTTTATCTAAAAACAATCAACGGATGCCTTTTAATTTATTTGGCATCCGTCATCAGGTGTTAATTTCAGTTTAGGATGTTAATCCTCCATTTTCAGCTTTTCTGTAGGTAGGAACAATAAGCTTAATATACTCAGAAATTCCACTTTTATTGGTCAACATAACCTCGCGCAGGCAATCCAATTCTCTAATTAGCATTGCCATATCAATATGTATGGGTTTTGCCACAAATATCTTATCATTTTTTGTAGCCTTGAGTCCTTCTTCATTCAGGAGCAATTCCTCGTAGAGCTTTTCTCCCGGCCGCAGTCCTGTGTATTTTATTTTCATATCAACATCCGGCTCAAACCCGGAAAGCTTTATAAGGTTGCGGGCGAGATCGGAAATCCTTACGGGCTCACCCATATCAAGCACAAATATTTCTCCGCCCCTTGCCATTGCACCAGCCTCAATAACCAGCTGTACTGCCTCCGGTATGGTCATAAAGAACCTGGTCACCTCGGGATGCGTAACCGTAACGGGGCCTCCCTGCTCAATCTGCTTTTTAAATAATGGAATGACACTTCCATTGCTCCCAAGAACATTTCCGAATCTAACCGCAACATATTCGGTTTTGCTGACCCTGTTTAATGATTGTATGATCATTTCCGCAATTCGCTTTGTAGCCCCCATTATATTGGTGGGGTTTACTGCCTTATCGGTGGAAATAAGGACAAACTTCTTCGTGCCAAATTCGTCGGCACATTTGGCAACATTCATGGTCCCAAATACATTGTTCTTGATGGCTTCCGTTGGGTTAGCCTCCATTAGAGGCACATGCTTATGAGCCGCAGCATGGAAAACAACATTCGGGCAGTATTGCCTAAAAATATCGTCTAATCTGCCTTTTTCCCTTATATTGGCTATTATTGTATTGAGTTTCAGCTCGGGGTGAGTGTGTAAAAGCTCGTTTTGTATTTCGTAGGCGTTATTTTCGTAGTTGTCCAAAATTATTAAACGTTCCGGCGAAAAACCGGCTATTTGCCTGCAAAGTTCAGAGCCAATCGAGCCGCCTCCCCCGGTTACCATAACAACTTGTCCCCTTATATAGGAGGAGACCCCCTCGATATCAAGATTAACCGGTTCCCTTCCTAAAAGGTCTTCGATATTTACATCCCTTACCTTTTGCATCACTACTGATTCGTCAATAAGCTGCGATACCGAAGGAAGTATCTTTACCTTACAGCTGGTTCGCGAACATGCACTGTAGATGTTATTTATTTTTTTGCGGCTTGCCGAGGGCATAGCGATTATGACCTCGTCTATACGCCTTTTTTCCACTACTTTTAAGACCTGATTTGTATCCCCTATGATAGGTACACCACTTAGTTTTTTGCCTATCTTTAAAATATCATCATCTAGTATAGCAACAGGAGTTCCCTTTAACTCGGGGTGGGATCTAAGTTCTTTAACAATGATTGAGCCTGCATCCCCGCCCCCCACAATAAGTACCCTTTTGTGGTTTCTCAGCGTGAATAATTCACCCTTGGAAATCCTCCTTATGAGCCGGTAGGTAAACCGTATCCCGGCGATGAGGAAAATATCAAGCATAAGGCATATAACAAGTACCCCTCGCGGCACGGGCAATCTAACCATAAATATATAGGCGATCATTAATACATTGCCCAGAGATGACGCCAGCATTATCATGGCGGTCTCGTATATGCCAACGTACTTCCAGATGCTGTTGTAAAGCTTGAAGACCACAAATAGACCAATTTTGACAACAGTCGCAGCTATTGCAAACCTTATGATATGCTCCCTAAATTGTATTGGGATATTGCTGTATCTAAAGTCGAATCTCAAAAAGTAAGACAAGGCCAGTGACAGGTTAATCAAAAAAATATCGATTAACACTAAACCATAAGAAATGATTTTCCTTTTCATAGTACCCCCCCAAAGACAAAACATCTTACCACTTTTTTTATTATAAAATAATACTATTTCTATAATACCATAATCAGTTAAATTGTTGAAGTAATTTATTTACATATGGCAGTATTATTTACGGTCCGGTTTGCTGTAGGGCTTGTAAATAGGGGACTTTGGGGATAAAAATTTTTTTATTTTTCTTTAAAGTATGAACCGGAAGGGCTATTTTTTCTGCTTCGGATCTAGAGAAGGTATTTGAAATCTTATCGTTGTCCCTTGAATTGGTGTATGTAAAAGGTCGGCCATGCAAATGCGCATGACCGACCTTGGGTTACTTCTTTTTCAGACAGCCGATAGGCCACCTAAAGAGTGTGACTGTGCTTTAGTCTCCGCCTTCCTCAGACTTAACTACTTTTACATCTTTGTCCTTGAAGGTTTTGATAAGGTTATCACC
>JAAZML010000073.1 GCA_012798835.1 Clostridium sp. | reverse complement strand
TTTAAAATCCATTCTATTTCCCATCTTGCCTCATCTAAGATATCCGGTATCCCATTCCCACTCTCGGGGATATTTAGTTGGTTATCAGTAAACTGCTCTGGGAACATTTCGTATGCCCAAAACAAATCGGATACACCACCGGAACCAGCATTTACATATTTTCCGAAATCCCCCGCATCATACCAGCCCTTTGAAACATCCACTGGAGCCATTTTTCCGGTTGAGAACACCGCCTCTTTATCCTGTGGGGTCATATCCTTTCTTGCATATTCACCTGCATATTTTTCCTCTAACTCTATCCCTTGGCGCTGATAATAAAAATACCTTGCAGAATCAACAAGCAACGGATTATATATACCTTTCCCAATTGCGAAACGGGGCGAATTATCCAAACCATCTATCTTTATATAATATTCCCCCGCTGCAGCTAAATTGGAGAAATCGGCCTTTAAAATCTTTTCCCCTGAATCAATAGGCTCGTATTCAGTCACAAGCTCTAAATCTCCGGTATATGCAACTTTTTCATTGGACGCATCCACTACAAAGAATTTTTCTCCCGCTTCCACCGCTAGATCTTCCTTAAAGCCCGTTATTAAAGCATATTTTTCAGAATCCGGTATAAACCCTAACTGATTTACTTTAATAGCAGGTGCGGATTTTTCGTTATCATCCGAGGTTATTTTAATATCGCTAAACCAAACTGTAAACGCAGAACCATTTTTTTTGTTGAACACCAAGCATGTTGCATTTGAAGGATCAAATCCGCCAGCCGTGAATATCAAATCCTTCATAGGAATCCTGACATGCTGCCACTCGGTCGTAATATTTACGTATTTCGATGCCATAACATCAACATCAATTTCCAGGCCCTGACTTCGTTCATATACTTTATCCCTGAAGCCTATTAAAAAATCCTCTCCTCCGTCCTTACCCTTGATGTAAAATTCAAGGTAGCCATTATCGACATATTCGGATAAATCGTGGGTATTCCAACCCCTGAGGGTTATTAAAGAAATCCACCAAGCGGTCGAAAGGGGTACCTGAACATTAAGCCTTAAGGTGGGGATACCATTGTATGTAACCTTAGTATCCACTGGTAATGTGCCATTTACAGTTTCAAGCTCCTCCCCTCCGCTACCTGACCAGCCTTCAACCCTACTCCCATTAAAAATTTGGATATCCTGAAGTCTTCGATAACCCTCAGGTGCAGCTGCTGCAACCCCGCCACCGTTTATAGCCTGCGGAACAACTGCTATGAGCAGCATAGCAATCACCAAAAGCATTGATAATGTTTTTTTAGTCATACTTCACACTCCCTAGTTTATTTATTAAAATTTACACAGCCAATGGCATACTAGACCTGAAAATAGAAACAGATACTATGTAAATCCCCCCATCATTATTTTTTGGCCTAGGTTTATACCAATCAGACTATATAAGCTTTGTTCAAAAATTTATATCCTTATTAATGATACTTTACAAAAAAATTGATGAAATTAATCGAAAATACGTAATCCCCTACTTCCAACAGCAACCCAATTGGCTAAAAAAGTTACGCAATATAAGTATATCACGTATTAAATATGGATACTATATCCGTCCACATATATAACCATTCGAGGGTTCCCTCTTTTTTAGGGGGCATAAAATAGCCCCAAAGGCAAATTGCCCGGGGCTATATAATTCTTTTACATTACACTTTGATAATCTATAGTTGTTCTTGGGGGCTATTATACCCATGATGTTTCAATCCGGAAGCTGCCTTTTGTACTCCTCATTTGATATATTTTCGACCTGCTCTACCATGCCCTGCTTATCAATTTTATTAGTGTAATACTCCTTATAATCCTCATACCCACCCATATCCTGAGGGGTATCTGATGAACCATACTTTACAAGATCATAAAATTGATCCATGCCTTCATATTCATCATCTTCGCGTTCATTAAGGTATTTCCTCCCGACGGGAGCATCCAAAACCAACTCCTCCACGGGCCTTTGTCTTTTTAGATCCTCTGTTTTTATTTCCCTGGCTGTTTCACAATTTATGCAAAGCCTAATATACGGTAGAGTTAAAAGCCTTTGCTTTTCGATCCTTTTCTGGCACAATTCGCATTTACCATAACTACCATCTTCTATTCTCTTTAGTGCATCACTTATCTCCTTTAGTAAATGCTCCTCATGGATTTTAAGTGCATTGTTTATTTCTGTTTGGAAAAGGGCTGTGCCCAATTCCGCAGGATGGTTGTCATAGCTTGACAATTCACCGGAAGATTCCATATCCTGTTTGGAGACACCATGTATTCCCATAAGGTTCAGAGTGCCTTCTACCTCTTGTTTATGCTTTTCAAGCAAAACCCTGTAACGCCCTGTTTCTCCCATGTGTTCCACCTTCCTTTTCTATCTTAGAATAACACAAACAATCCGTTTTTATTGAAGGTTGTTGATGGAAATCAGTATGCATTACAGGGATCCCCTTGTAATTTATTTCCGTTGCTCTTTAGATCATTTCAAAAATGTTTTTAGCTGCAATTTGCTATGCTTGGCTACCATCTGAACTCTGCTCTGTTTCCTCCGTTGGTTCGGTAACCTCGTCTTCTACCTCCGAATCATCATCTTCAGTATCCATCTCAGGTACTTTAACAGATAATACAACCTGATCATCTTCAATTGTAGCCTCGATACCTTTGGGAAAATCAATATCGCCTATGCAAAGTGTCTCTCCATCTTCCAATTCCGAAACATCTACAGTTATACCATTTGGTATATCCTGAGGCAGGCCCTTGACGGGTATGATATCTATTTGCTGTATTAAAAGTAGTCTTTTTGATTCTAACACTTTACTTCCCGTTATTCTTATTTCTATATCGGCCCGCATTTCTTCTGTAAGGGATATTTGTTGAAAGTCAACATTTAAAACATTCCCCTTCGTTGGTGAATACTGGAGATCCTTTACTATTACGGTATATTCTTCGCCACCTTCCATAGCAAGCCTGTATAGATGGTTCCTCCCATACCTTGTCATATTTCTTCTAAGCTCATCTTCTCTTACCCTGACATTGATGGGTTCTAACTCTCTCCCATAAAGACACCCTGGTAAATAGCCTTCTCTTCTTAGTTGCCTGCTCACCCCACTACCAGTCTTTAATCTTTTTTCAATCTTAATCGTTGCTGCTTGACTCATTCTATCATCCCTCCACTTTTAATGGTGTGGCATAAAGCCCCATAAATTCTTGCGATATATATTTTGCAATAAACCTTTCCGACTTTTAAATATACCTATCTATAAGTACTCGTTTTTGACTAAAACACAGCCATAAACATACCAAAGCTAATTGCACTTAACCAATTGTATCAGAAAATGTATCAACCTGCAAATTTCATCTATAGTATATCCTTTACGGCCTTCTCCAATCCTTCAGAATAATATCAAAAACCTTTTATTAATTTCAATTTAAAGATATATTGCATTAAAATAACCCGTTAATTGTATCGGTGCTCCCGATATCTAAATTTAGGGTTTTTATTGAACGGAGAATTGGGTTATGATAGAATAAACTTAAAAATCAAAGCCCTTTACGGTTAACATCCCTAAAGAGCATGAATATAAGCATCATACTTACTTTTATGCCCTTTATGTATTTGTAGGTAACAAGGGTTTCGTTTTGCTATTATGACCAGATTAATAAACAATTATATAATAGGGAGGCTTTTCAATGAATATTAAAGCTGATATAGGCGTTTTCGGAGGCTCGGGGTTCTACTCATTTCTTGAAAACGTTGAAGGAATTGAAATTGATACCCCTTATGGGAATCCCAGTGATAAAATTATGATAGCATCTTACGCAGGTAAGAAAATAGCTTTTTTGCCTCGGCACGGAAGCAAACATCAGTTTCCGCCCCATATGATACCTTACAGGGCTAATCTTTTTGCCATGAAAAAGTTGGGTGTAAAAAAAATATTGGCCCCTACATCCTCCGGTAGCCTGCAGGCCGATATAAAACCTGGGGATTTTGTTGTTTGTGATCAATTTGTTGATAGGACTTCCGGTCGTAAAGATACCTTTTATGACGGGCCAATAACAAGACATATAAGCCCTGCTCACCCCTACTGCCCATCGCTTAGGGAGCTCATAGTTAAAACCGGCAAAAGTTTAGGCATAACCGTACATGATAAAGGCACCGTAGTTGTTATCCAAGGTCCAAGATTCTCAACTACCGCAGAAAGTAAATGGTTTGGTAAAATGGGCTGGGAAGTTATAAACATGACCCAATATCCCGAAGCATACTTGGCTAGAGAACTGGGCATTTGTTACGCAAATATATCTTTAATAACAGATTATGATGCAGGTTTAGAAGGACGTGAGGATATACCCCCTGTCACCGAAGAGGCAGTTCTTAAAATGTTTAATGAAAATAACGAGAAAGTTAAAAACATGCTTTTTGAAGTAATAAAGAAAATAGAACCCGATGGGGATAGCTGTACTTGCGATGATGCCAATCTCGGCGATCTGGATCTTTAAATCTTACTTTTCTATACTATATAAGCTTTAAAAAAGCTTTGCATAAGCAAATGCGGCTAAGGATGTTCGCATTTGCTTATGTTTCACCCATATTTTTTTTCTTTTGCAGCCATTCCTTAATCCTTGCCTCATAACCATTGTCCGTTGGTTCGTAATAAATTTTGTCCCTGATTTCCTTTGGAAGATAATCCTGCTCAGTGTAATTCCCTCGGTAATCATGGGGATACTTATAGCCCTTTCCGTAACCCAGATCACCCATTCCGTCCATAACGGCATTTCTCAAATGCATGGGAACTTCCCCGGTTTTTTTGCTTGCTATATCCCTTGAGGCCTTATCTATCGCTACATAACAAGAATTTGATTTTGGGCTTGTTGCCACCATTATGGCGGCCTGAGATAAAATTATCCTTGCTTCAGGCATACCTACCATATGAACGGCTTGTGCTGCTGCAACCGCCAAACGCAAAGCACCAGGGTTTGCCATTCCCACATCTTCCGAGGCGCATATAATTATCCTCCGTGCCATAAACATCGGATCCTCGCCCGCATCTAGTGCACGCGCCAGGTAAAATATCGCAGCATTCGGACAGCTTCCTCGCATGGACTTTATAAATGCGCTGATATTATCATAATGTTCTTCACCAGATTTATCGTATCTTATTAACTTCTTTTGCGAGCACTCCCCAATCAATTCCAGACTTATATTGAGTTTACCTTCCTTGCCTAGGGGCGAAGTTAAAACGGCAATTTCCAAAGAATTAAGGGCTGCTCTTGCATCCCCATTACATATATCCGCCAAATAATCCAAGACCCCCTCCTCAACTTCTATATCAAGCTCTCCGAGTCCTCGTTCCTTATCATTTAGGGCATTTTTGAGTATGCTTTTTACTGCATTTTTGTTAAGAGGTTTGAGCATAAAAATCGATGATCTTGAGATTAGTGCCTTGTTGACCTCAAAATAGGGGTTTTCCGTAGTTGCACCTATGAGTATTATTGTACCATCCTCTACATAAGGAAGCAGTGCATCCTGCTGCGCTTTATTAAACCTGTGAATTTCGTCGATAAATAATACCGTTCTCCCCTGTGGGTTTATTATACGGCTTTGTGTATCGGAAACAATTCTCTTTATATCGGCAATTCCCGAAGTAACAGCATTGAGCTTTTGAAAATTTGCTTTGGTGCTGCTTGCAATAATTTTTGCCAAGGAAGTTTTCCCCGTTCCAGGAGGACCATAGAAAATAACGGATGATATTCGATCCGCCCTGATCATTCTATTTAGAAGTTTTCCCTCACCGACGATATTCTCCTGTCCAAAAAATTGTTCCAGCGTTCTTGGCATCATTCTGTAAGCCAGCGGTTCCCTTTTGACTTCCATAGCATCTTCCTTAATATATATTGTAAAATCACAAGTTAGTGTTTTGTTGTACTTAGCTAAATTAAAGCTTATAAACCTGCTGCGAAGGTAAGACTCTTACACCGTTTCGTAGGAGCTTATCAGCAGCATCGGCCGGGTTTTCAACCCTTAGTATTACCAGCGCTACATCCTCAGCCCTCCCCACAAAAGCATACATGTACTCAATCTCCACAGATTCCTTGTTTAAGATCTCCAGTGCCCTTGCAAGACCTCCAGGTCTATCAGGGACTGCCACCGCTATTACATCCGTGCAACTTACAGTAAAATCATTATCCTTTAGGATCCTTTTAGCGCCATCGGGATCGTTTACTATGAGCCTTAGAATTCCGAAGTCTGTAGTATCCGCCAATGATAGGGCACCAATATCAATTCTATTATCCTCAAGGACTTTAGTCACTTCGGCAAGCCTGCCTGATTTGTTCTCTAAAAAAATAGATATTTGTTTTACAAGCATTTACCATCCCCCCATTGCATTTTGTAAACCGTCGGTACACAAGTTTTAATTTGCTAACATTTCTTTCTCTTATCAATTACACGTTTTGACTTACCTTCACTTCTTTCAATAGTTTTAGGTTCAACCAGCTTTACCTTTGCACTCAGCCCCAGGGTAATTTCTATTGCTTTTCTTATCTTTTTTTCGATATCCTCAATTCTTTTAATCTGATCGGAAAACATTGCCTGATTGACCTCAACCCACACTTCTAAAATATCTAAATTATCTATTCTATCAACTATCAAAAGATAATGCGGGGCTATTTCCCCAAACTCAAGAAGAACGCTTTCAATTTGCGTCGGAAAAACGTTGACCCCTCTTATTATAAGCATATCGTCCGTTCTTCCAGATACCTTGCTCATCCTTACAGTAGTTCTTCCACATTCACATTTTTCATAATTTAATGAAGAAATATCCCTTGTCCTGTATCTTAAAAGTGGCAATCCCTCTTTAGTTACGGTAGAAAATACAATCTCACCCTCTGAACCGTGGGGAAGCACCTCCTCGGTCACCGGATCAATTATCTCCGGTATGAAATGATCTTCCTGGATATGGAGGCCGCACCTGCATTTGCATTCATTGGCAACCCCGGGCCCTATTATTTCACTTAGTCCATAAATATCTATTGCGAGTATTCCAAGCCTTTCTTCAATCTCATTTCTCATCTGGTCCGACCACGGCTCAGCACCAAAAACTCCCGCCTTAAGCCTTAATTCTTCCTTTTTAATGCCCAATTCATCCATTTCTTCAGCCATATACATAGCATACGATGGTGTACATGCCAAAAGGGTGGTTCCAAAATCCTTCATTATCTGGATTTGTCTTTTGGTATTGCCTCCGGAAATGGGTATAACCGAAGCACCTACCCTTTCAGCTCCGTAGTGTATCCCAAGCCCCCCCGTAAAAAGCCCGTAGCCGTAAGCAACCTGAATAAAAGAATTTCTGTCCGCCCCAGCCGCAGTTAAAGTTCTGGCGGTAACCTCAGCCCATGTATCTATATCCTTTCTTGTATACCCTACCACCGTCTGCTTTCCAGTAGTCCCTGAAGATGCGTGTATCCTCACGATTTCGCTCAAAGGCGCCGCAAAAAGGCCATAAGGATACGTATACCTTAAATCCTGTTTGTATGTGAAGGGAAGCTTTTTTATATCCTGCAGAGAATTAATATCCCCCGGCTCAATGCTCTTTTTTTGCATCTTCTCTCTGTAAAACGGGACATTATGATATATCCTTTTTACCGTATCTATCAGCCTTGCTGTCTGTACTCTCTCCATCTCTTCTCTCTGCATACATTCATATGCAGGGTTCCAATATTGCATAAAATTACCCCCTTTTATACCCCTCTTCAAAAGCCCTAAAATTCACATCCTGCGCCCTTTGTGGTACAGTTTCCCTTAAGGCTTCGATCCATATTTCCCTTTCAATATCGGTTACTCGGGCCAAAAGACCCATCAAAACTGTATTTACAGTTTTGATATTTCCACAATCCCTTGCAATTTTAAATGCATCCAGCGAAATAGTATTTGATCTATATTTCTTTAAATCTTCTATTATTTTCTCGGGGTATTCCTCTTTTCCAGTAATAACAGGCATGGGGTTAATTTTCTGTTCATTGACTAAAAGCTTACCATCCTCTTTTAGATAATCAACCCATCTTAGTGCCTCCAACTGCTCAAAGGCAATAACTATATCAGCCTCGCCTTTTTCTATTATCGGGGAAGATATCCTTTCGCCCATTTTTACATATGTCACAACACTCCCCCCCCTTTGGGCCATGCCGTGAACCTCAGAAACCTTTACATCATAATTTTTTTTAATTGCCACATTTCCAAGAACCCTACTCGCAAGCAAAGTACCCTGTCCTCCTACTCCAACTATAACAATACTATACTTATCCATTCTATTCACCAACCTTTTTAATTGCATCAAAATTGCACACCTTAGAACATAGCCCACAACCTACACACAAAGCCTCATCAATTTCAACATAATCAGTTTTATCGACAATAGCAGGACATCCTAGCTTTAGGCACATCTTGCAATTTTTGCACTTATCAGGGTCTATCCAATGGGGCCCTTCATGTTTGACGGTCTTTAAAAGCGCACACGGTCGTTGCGATATAATCACCGATGGCTCATCCGCTTCAATCTCTTCTTTTAATATGTTTTCAAATTCTTTTATATCAAAGGGATCTACAATCCTGACCCTTTCCACCCCAACTGCCTTGCAAAGCTTCTCTAAATCCACCTGTCTTGTCGGCTCCCCCTTTATTGTAAAGCCTGTCGAAGGATTATGCTGATGCCCCGTCATTCCCGTAATAGAGTTATCAAGTATTATAACGGTTGAGTTGCCTTTATTGTAAACCACATCTATAAGACCGGTTATCCCAGAATGTATAAAGGTGGAATCCCCTAAAATAGCTACGGTTTTATCTTTGAGCTCTTTCCCCCTCGCCTTTTCCATACCATGGGCAACCCCAATACTAGCCCCCATACAAATGCATGTATCCACCGATTGAATCGGAGGTAGTGCACCTAATGTATAACATCCTATGTCACCGCTTACCGTAAGTTTTAGTTTTTTAAGGACATAAAACATACCCCTATGAGGACAACCCGGGCACATTACAGGTGGCCTTAGGGGTACATTTTTATTGTTTTGATAACCCTCTTCAGCCTTGGATTTTAATATTCTTTCCCTAATAAGGTTTGAGCTGTATTCCCCTACGGTAGGCAACAATTCCTTACCCACAACTTTTATGCCCAAATTTGCTATATGTTCTTCAAAAAAGGGTTCTAGCTCTTCAATAATATAAATGGTCTCTACCTCTTTTGCAAACTCCCTAATCAATCCATCCGGTAGGGGATACACCATTCCCAGCTTGAGATAAGAAACATGCCCAAAAGCTTCTTTTGCATATTGGTAGGATATCCCGCTCGTTATTACCCCCACATTTTTGCTTCCCCATTCGATTTTATTTAAATCGGTTTTATCGGAGTACTCTTTTAAATCCTTCATCCTTTTCTCTACTACAACATGTCTTTTTCGCGCCATTGCCGGCATCATAACATACTTCCCAGGATCCTTGGTGTATTCTTTAGGTTCTAGCTCTTCCCTATCACCAACCTCTACAATACTTTGCGAATGTGATATTCGTGTCGTGAGCCTAACGATAACGGGAGTGTCAAACTTTTCACTAATATCAAAGGCTGCCTTTACAAAGTCTTTGCACTCCTGACTATCCGCCGGCTCTAGCATAGGTACCTTAGAGGCCTTAGCATACAACCTGCTATCCTGTTCATTTTGGGAGCTATGCATTCCCGGATCATCGGCAACCATTATAACGAGCCCAGCATTTACACCTGTGTAGGATACTGTGAACAAAGGATCTGCTGCAACATTTAAACCCACATGCTTCATTGCACAAATAGATCTTCCTCCAGCTATAGATGATCCTATAGCCACCTCCAAGGCGACCTTTTCATTCGGTGACCATTCTGAATATACCTTGTCGTATTTTGCGATATTCTCGGTTATTTCTGTACTGGGTGTACCGGGATAGGCAGTAGCTACCTTAACACCTGCTTCATATGCTCCTCTTGCAACAGCTTGATTCCCAAGCATTAATTTCTTCATTTGAAAACCCCCATCTATATATAAGTAGAATGTCGAATTCTTTATTCGAAATTGCACCAAAACCTTATTACTATTATCAATTATTAAGCTGTTATTGTCAATTGAATATTCGGTTAAAACATCACAATAAATGTTTGTGCTAGACCTTCTAGGCATCTTTGCACCTATCTTTGTGTTTGGATTGGCATTCCATCGAAAAAACACTACTATCTCACCCATTAAAAGGATAAGACAATAATGCTTTTTTAAATATTTGCATTTTATAATTCCAATAAAAATAACAAATTAAATTTTACTTGTCATATCCTAGGTTTCCCCTTTTTTTGCATCTCAAAGCATTTCTTACTTGTTTTTCTGTCAGGGTTGCGACAGGTACCACAATCAATGATAAAATCATTGCGGCAGCACCGGTGGTCGAAGCATTTTGCGTCCCAAAACGCAGCGCCCCACCAACGGAACATACAAAACCAGTTATTATACCCGCCCACGCCCCAACTTTTGTAACACTTTTCCAATAGAGGCCGTATAGGAAGGGTGCCAAAAAACACCCCGCTACTGTACCCCAAGATATTGACATTAACGTCATTATCGCACTGGGTATAGTGGCAACTATAAAAGATAGAACCACAAATACAGCACATAGTATTCTCATAAGCAGCATAACACTTTTATCTTTCATTTTGGGAAACAAAGTACTTTTCACGAGATCCAGGGAAATCGATGAACTAGATACCAAAACCAAAGAAGAAAGGGTCGACATTGAGGCCGATAAAACAAGTATAATCACAACTGCCATCATAAAATCAGGAAGTGCCCTTTCAAACATAATTGGTACAACCATATCAAGATTCCCGCCAATCTCAGCTTCTGTCACAAAAAGTCGTCCAAAGGATCCGATAAAATATGCTCCCCCAGCGATTAATAGGGCAAAAGCAGTTGATACCACTGTTGCCTTTTTTATTGCATCTTCATCCTTTATTGCATAAAACTTATGAACCATTTGCGGAAGTCCCCAAGTGCCCAGACTTGTAAGTATAATTAGGCTCAAAAGGCTTAATGGCTGCCCGCTAAAAGGCTTTACCAGCCCCTCCCCTACATCGGGGATTTGTGACAATCTTGAAATACCTTCCCCTATACCGCCTACATTTTCGTGGTTTAAAATAAAAAACACCACTAAAACAATGCCCACAATCATTATGATTCCTTGAATAAAGTCGTTGATTGCAGTAGCTACATATCCACCTAGAAGCAGGTATGCCCCAGTTAATACAGCCATAATCAACATTATCGCTTCAAAGGTTATTGTTATGCCAAAAGATAAATACAGGGGCTGTGCTATGGTTTTATCAATAAGATAACTAAGCCCTTGATATACCGAAGCAGAATAAGGTACAAGAAATATAAAGATAATAATCGAAGTTACTATTTTTATTGATTTGCTGTTGTACCTTTTTTCAAAAAACTCCGGCATAGTGGATACACTCAAATCATGGGTCATCTTTCGTGTCCTTTTGGCCAACACAAGCCATGAAAGCAAACATCCCAAAACAGCATTTCCTATACCAATCCACGTGGCAGACACCCCGAACCCCCAACCCGTTTTACCTGCATAACCAATCATAATAACCGCAGAAAAATAGGTCGTTCCGTAGGCGAAGGCCGTTATCCATGGCCCCATTTTCCTACCACCAAAAAGGAAATCCTGTTGACTTTTGATTTTTCGTCTGCTATAAAGACCGACACCAATCATGACGACTATAAAAGCCGATAGAAATAAAAGTTTGATAAACATAATCCTACCATCCTCCAAATACTTAACTTGTAAATCCTTCCTATGCTTCCATTCTACAAAACAACCTAAAAACCAAAAAGTATTAGGTTGAGTTTATTTATGTCGCCTCAGATGCGGCATCATTCTAGGTCCTTTATAATTTCGCCTATTTTACCACAAAAGCAATCCATTTCATCGTCCGTACCGATACTCACTCTAAGAAAATTGTCAATACCCTGCTTGTTAAAATGCCTTACTAGGATATTTTTCTCTTTAAGCTTTTTAAATATTTCTATTGCATTAATGTTTGGATAGCTAATAAAAATAAAATTGGCCTTTGAATCTATAACTTTAAACCCCATGGTTAAAAGCCTTTTGGTGGTTTTCTCCCTAGTATTAATTATTTTTTTTCGAGTGTTGTCAAAATACTCAACATCTTTGATAGCCTCCTCCGCTCCAATTAGTGCAATCCTATCAAGAGTGTAGGAGTTTATTGAGTTTTTCACACGATTGAGTCCCTCTATGAGCCCCTCATTTCCGAGGGCAAACCCAACTCGAAGGCCTGCAAGCGCCCTGGATTTTGAAAAGGTGTGAATTACTAGCAGATTACTGTAGTCATCAATTAATCCTGTGGAAGATTCCCCCCCAAAATCAATATACGCCTCATCAACTATAACTATATTATTTTTGTTTTTTTCAAGAATTGCCCTAACTCCTTCCAGCGGTATAAGGCGTCCTGTGGGAGCGTTGGGATTTGCAAAAATTACACCATTGCTTTTTGCAAAAAAACCGTCAATCGGAATATTAAAATCCCCATCCAGCGGTATTTTGCAGCAATTCAGTCCAAAAAAGGATGCATAAACCTCATAAAAACTGTATGTAATTTCTGGGAATGTTATGGTGTCCCCCGGATTAAAAAATGCCATGAAGGAAAATGCCAAAATTTCATCGGAACTGTTTCCTACAAACACCTGTCCTGGTTGCAGGTCATAACAATCAGCTATTGCCTTTATAAGATCTGCACATGATGGATCGGGGTAAAGCCTCAGGGTTTTTGTATCCAACCCCAAAATAGCATCAGTGGCTCTTTTCGAGGGGGGATAGGGATTCTCATTCGTATTTAGTTTTAGAATGTTTTTATCCTTCGGCTGTTCTCCCGGAGTATAAGGAATGGTTTTCTTTATTTTTTTGCTCCAATACTTATCCATATAACTGTATAACCCCCGTAATATAAAATCATAGCATTTCTGATTTTGGCTTAGTTTCTCTATATTTTGCTTATATTCTATAATTTTCTTATACTCTCTATTTTCAGCATGATAATCATCATAATTTGCATATTTCAGATTATAACACAGACCCCAGCAGAAAACAATAACCACGATACCATATATATTCTTGTTTAATCAAAAGAAGTAATAATACGCAGTATGTATCTTTTTATTAAAGTAAAATCGGCGGAATCAACTTTGCTATCTTTGTTTACATCTGCGTTCAAAAGGCTTGTTCCTGTAAGTATGTTTGCACGAAGCAAATGCCTTTTTAATAGCTGGAGATCTGTAGAATCAATAACTCCATCGCTATTTACATCACCCAAACGTTCGGCAACACTTACCCCTTTAAACGTAAACCAGTTCACATTAAATAGATAATCCTCGCTACCTGTAAATATTAAATATAGATCATGGATTCCGTTTAGGTCTTTGACCTTGCATCTTGCATAATCCCATTCCTGCCAGCCTCCTGTGCTGGTAACCGAGCAGGTGCCCACGATAGGACCATTAATACTGTCCAGCCTAAGCTCAATATTACCTCCGTTTGTAGCGCTGGCAACCCTTGCCTCAAAGTTTTCTGCACCGCCTTCAAAATCAATGTTTTTATATACAACATAGTCTCCATTCTCAATAAAGCCTATATTTTCTCCCCCCTCTGAGCAACTTTCAATCTGAATTCCAAAATGTTCGTTGTAGTCCTCTGCTTCTATTTTCATAAAAGCCTTCCTCGGGCTGGGGGTTGGTACGGGTTCAGGTACATGGTTCTCGCCGGGTTTATCATTTAGGCGAAACCAATCAACATCTATATATCCAGCACTTCTTCGGGGATTAAAATTCATTATGGCATACTGCTCTCCCTGGAAGGTTCCATATTGCCAGTCAAAGCCCATAGTTATCGAAGAACCAAGCTGCTGCCAATCCCTGTGATCATTCTTCCAGAAAAATTTTGCTTGTTTATTTACAAAGTTCATCTCTATCCTAAAGTACAATATGTCAGAAGCTATATCACTAGCAGTTGCTTTTACCTCTCCCTCCTCCACCATTATTATGCGCTTAGGATCCCTGGTAACGGCTATATAACCCCACGGATTGCCTAACATCCCCAATCCAGATATGTCTCCGGGCTGCATAGCACTGCAATCTATTTTAATGGTACCTGTGCTAATCGGACCCTGACCCTTTTGAGTTAAGCTATTTCTGGCATGCCAAAAATCCTTTGCGGTGGTAGCTTTTAATCTTAAACTAGACCCTGTCAGAGACCATTTCGAATTATCTGGATTATGGTTCCACATCCATTGCAGACCCATGGATTTAGAATTGAATTCATCCGAGGCTGCGGGCACTTTTATAGGTTTATTCTGTATCGGTTTTGGATATGTTGATTCAACCTGTCCTATGAACCCAGGCCTACCAAATTTCGGCCACCCATCCTGCCATGTAATAGGGCAGATTCTAGTGGGACGTCCAATTGCACCTTCATCCTGGTGAAGATAGCCCCAGTAGCTGCCATCGGGCAGATCAACAATCCCACCCTGATGCCCCCCTTTTCCGGCAACACACAAAGTTATAGTCTCCCCATAAGGACCCCATACATTATTTGCTCTTGAACACACTAAGCTTCTTGCCGGCACGGCATTAAACAAATAATAGGTGCCATTGACCTTCGATAAGTGTGTACCTTCAACATTATCGCGATAAAGGATTACCCTTGGTGCTCCCTTCGTAGCACTTAAGCCGGAATTTAGCTCTATCATGCTTATTTTATTTTCCCAGGCCCCCCCATAAGCCAAGTAGGGGGTGCCATCATCCTCTATAAACAAACAAGGATCGAAATAGCTGCCTGAAAGAAGATTATAATCCCAAGGGCCTGACACATCCTTTGCATAGTAAATACGCGTCCTTTCACCGTTTGGTGTAACTACCACATAAAAGGTTCCATCCTTATAGGCTATGGAGGGAGCATAACAGCCATTACCATACCTTGTGCCCCCCTCCAGATTATAATCATCGTTACCATCAAATGAGGATATGCAGTGACCGGCAATTTCCCAATTTACTAAATCCTCCGATTTTGTAATAATTAGACCCGGCACACCAACAAAAGTAGTAGTAGCCATGTAAAAATAGTTGCCAACTCTTATTATGCTGGGATCCGGATAATCCGCATATAATGGCGGGTTAGTAAATGTGCCATCACCATTATCCGATTGCCAAGCAGAAATAGCCCTTCCTTGAAAAAGTAATACACTTAATACCAATATAAGAACAAGAGCCTTTTTAGCCCTTGGATTACTTTTTTGCTTCCCTATGTATATCATCTTGACCCCCCCCTTATAATTTCCTTATTTATTCTTTCAACCTGTAGACACCAATACCTTAATTGCACTCGCTTTTACAAAGCTCTTTGCCACTTGTATAGTCGGTATTTCAAGCAGATTATAATTTAGTTATAATACGAAGTATATACCTTTTTATTAAGGCAAAATCGTTGGAGTCCACTACGCCATCTTTGTTTACATCTGCATTTAAAAGGTTTGTGCCTGTGAGCAGTTCTTTACGAAGCAAATGCCTTTTTAAAAGCTGGAGATCCGCCGAATCAATACTTCCATCTCCATTTAGATCACCCAAATTCTCATTTGGTACTGGGGTAGGATTTGAAGTGGCTTCACTAAACCTCCACCAATTCATATTAAGTAGATAACCTTTTCCGCCCGTGAATTTTAAATAAAGATCATGAATTCCGCTTACCCCATCAACTTTGCATGTTGCATCAACCCAATTCTGCCAATCACCAGTCCCCGCAACCTTGCAGGTTCCCACTAGAGGTCCGGTAATGCTATCAAGCCTAATCTCGATGTTACCTCCATTTGAGCCGCTTGCAACCCTAGCATGAAATTCTTCTGCCCCATCACCGAAATCTATCCTGCTATAGA
>JAAZML010000028.1 GCA_012798835.1 Clostridium sp. | reverse complement strand
GGTTGGGCCGTTGGATCTTTACCTATAAACTCAGTAGGATTTGTTTTCTCTGGTTTTGGTGTGGGTACAGGGGTATTATGGGGAGGCAAATTAGTTAAGGATCCACCCTGTCCATTAGAGATCCCAGAGCCGCCTAGTATTTGATTTAGATCCCCTTCCCTTGCATCTTCCAGTGTAAAATCTGTATTTTTTTCAGCCTCTTTTAAATATAACGCGTATCTACCCATAGAAATATCGTTTTCCAAAGATAGCTTCCTTTGCTCAGGTGTAATTTTAAGAACCACAGCTTCAATATTTTCTGCTTCTAAGCTGGTTACAGTCTCATCAATATATGGCATAACCATGCCTAATGGATCTTTATCCTTATCTTTTTGTACCTTCCCTGCATTGTGGGAAATAGATATCAGTATCACATTTTTGCTTTCCATTTTAATAAACCCATATTCCTTGCTCCTGTCTAAAACATCCCTCAATGCATCCTTTACAGTTTTACCCTTCAATTGCAGACCTTCTGTTAAAATTTGCGCATCATTGTTTATGTTTTTTACCCCAATCACCCTGTTGTTACTGTCTATAGAAAGCTCAATGCTAGGATTTATATCAATGACAACAAATGCATATGCATCTTCTTTTTTCAGGGGGTTGTTTGTAAAAAATAAAGCAAGGGATATCAGCAGCATAAAGCTGGCAGCAATTGCACTGGAAATAAAGTATTTTGCCTTCGGCCTTATCACATCGGATTCACGAAATTTAAAATTGTGACCAATGATCATTTCGGGTTGAGGCTTTATATTTAGAAAAGCTAAATCATCCGTTAATACGGTAGCTGTTTTGTTATCAATATCAATTATTTTCCCCTTAATCATCGTAAATCCGTCCCCCTTTCCTCATAGCAATCGGCGTATTCCCTAAAAATCTCGAGATTGCTTCTTAGTATCAAACTTACAGCTATTATGTATTTTCTGTTTCTTTCTATTGTCCGGCGGCTAACGCTCACCCTTTTTAGCAAACCTACAACGGGTATCTTTCTTTTTTTTCTGAGCGTTGTATATAATTCGTCATCTTTAGCAAGAATCCTGGCTATTTTTATAAGGGATTCCCTAGAATCCCTGTGCTTTGGGGTACATGATACAAGTTCCTTGAGTGTTATGTTAAACGTATTTAATTCGTTTTTAAAATAGCTCATATCTTCTAAAAATTCTAGTCTCCCGCTTCCCCCACTATCATTGGATTCGGGAAAAGCCCTTTGAAGTTTCTGGTCATCGGGTTCAAAACAAGAAAAAGGTAAAACTCTACTATGCCTATTGTTTTTTCTTTTGTGATCGATGAGTCTTCTTCTTATAACCATTTCGGAGAAAACTAAAAAGTTGGGGTGTCTTCCTTCATCATATGTATCAATGGCTTCATTAAATGCCAGAAGGGCCACACTGTATTCCTCGGTGTTTTCAGGTTCAACATACTTATCAATCACTTTATAGACCAATTTTAATATAAACGGCCTAAACCTTCGAATAAATTCTTCCCGAACCTCATTATCCCCTAAACTAATCCTTTCTAGGGATTCCTTGATGATTCTCTTAGTGTTCTCCTTCTTTGGGTTTGCGCTTTGAGAATGCCGATCCATCAGTTAATTTCACCCCTTACTAAATATAAATTCGCAGTCACCTGCGATTTTAAGTCCTTTTTAATAAAATCCATTGCCACATAGCAATAAAGGATGCCCCTAATCCTATCTTCCATTGCAAAATTTGCTTTATACTGCCTGCAGGCTTTTTAAAATCTGTATATTTATATTATACACGAAAGTATAAATACTTTTAAGTCCTGCTAGAGATAAGAGCAAACATATAATAATTATAATACTGCACAAATATACTAAGATTTTAAACTACGCTCCCACATCATTTTACTGCTCTTTGCAAGAAATAACTTCTCCCCACGAATTTCCATAAAAAATGTGTTGACATTGTGCCAAACTTATATTATAATGAAAAAGTCGCTTGAGAGAAACGGACAGATTGCCGGAGTGGCGGAATTGGCAGACGCACAGGACT